>JBFHFW010000019.1:0-10722 GCA_041583395.1 Alphaproteobacteria bacterium | reverse complement strand
GATTGGTGGTGATCCGGGGATTGGGAAATCGACATTGCTCTTGCAGGCTGTGTGTGCTCTGGCGAAGGCGGGGAAGCGTTGTCTTTATATCTCGGGTGAGGAATCCGTTGATCAGGTGCGGATGCGTGCCGGTCGGATGGGCTTGGCGGAGGCTCCGGTCGAACTGGCTTCGGCGACTTCAGTGCGCGATATTGTGGCCTCGATGGATGATAAGAATCCGGGCGGTCGGTCTGCGGATGTTGTGATTATTGATTCTATCCAGACGATGTTTGTGGATTCGATTGATAGTGCGCCCGGTACGGTAACCCAAGTGCGCACGAGCGCGCAGGAGATCATCCGCAGTGCGAAGACCAAAGACATTGCCGTGATTTTTGTCGGTCACGTGACCAAAGATGGCCAAATAGCGGGGCCGCGTGTGCTGGAGCATCTGGTGGATACGGTGCTGTATTTTGAAGGGGATCGCTCTCACCATTTCCGGATTTTGCGCGGGGTGAAAAACCGCTTTGGCCCAACGGACGAGATCGGCGTATTTGAGATGGTTGCCGAGGGGCTGGAGGAAGTTGAAAATCCGTCTGCGCTGTTCTTGTCGCAACGCCATCAGGATGTTGCAGGCTCGGCTGTGCTGGCGGGGCTTGAGGGCACGCGCCCGATTTTGGTGGAAGTGCAAGCCCTCGTCGTGCCCTCGACACTGGCCTCACCGCGGCGCTCTGTCTTGGGGTGGGATCATAACCGTTTGGCGATGATTGTGGCCGTTTTAGAGTCGCGTTGCGGGATACAGGTGTCGAGCTGCGATATCTTCCTCAATATCGCGGGCGGTATCCGGATTAATGAACCGGCGGCGGATTTGGCCGTGGCGGCGGCCTTGATTAGTGCGATGAACGGCACGCCATTACCCGCCGATAGTGTCTTTTTCGGCGAGGTTGGTCTGGCGGGTGAAGTGCGGCAGGTCGCGCAACCCGACCTACGCTTGAAGGAGGCCGCAAAGCTTGGCTTCGGGCAAGCCATTTTCCCTGCGCGCAAGGTGGATCAGAAAACCAAGAAGATCGAGGGCATTGCGCTTGAGCAAATTACGCATATTCAGGATCTCGCCGATATGTTCAGCACGCGGCGGGTGAGAGGCGTGGCTTAATAGGGTGATGTTATTTAAAGGCTAAATTGTTAATAATTACTTTGCAAGCATCGATAAGTTGTATGCCGTATTCATATTCTTGACCTTCAATATTCAAAGATAATGTGAGTTTTGTTTTTGGTCTAAATAAGCGCGATTTGTTTTTAGGATTGAATAAAAAATGTGACATTTCCTTTTTTACAAATAGAGGAAAAGCTTCTTGCTCCAGCTTTTTAAAGTCGAAATGACATGGTTTTTGATTCAATTCTAGCCAGTTATCAGAGATAAAGGGCATTATTCTATTATTCTTTACTGTAATTGGATTTTTTGAGGAGGGGTTTTGGTTTAGAAAATTTGGATCTCTACTCAACATACCGTGCAGAGTTTGATTGTTCAATTTGATTGAGGACACATCTATTTTAGTATCTCTTTTAAATGAGATCATTATGCATGGGTAGTTAATATGGTGGGTTTTACTTTGTTCTTCTATCTCAATTATGTTGTGTTTGATTTGAATATTAGCTTTAGGTCGGAGAAGGTAATTTTTTATAGTTGGTATTAAATTCCAAATTGATTTTATGATTGATCCAATAATACTTGCACTAAAGTTGATTTCTACCATCAATATGGATCTCCTTGCCAGTGGGGTGATTTATATTAACTTAGTTTGAAATAGGATGGAAGAATCCTTGCAATTCTCCCTTTCATCCCGTATGTATAACCCTTGCTTTAATCGCGGGAATTGCTTGATCCGTTATGATCTTTGATATCATTGTTATTGTTGTTCTTCTGGCCTCTGCTTTGATTGCCTTTATGCGCGGTTTTATCCGTGAAACGCTAACCATTTTAGGTGTTGTGGGCGGGTTGTTTGCCGCCTATCAATTCGGTGGTTCTTTTGTTCCGAAACTTGAGGGAATGCTGGGCGTGATTGAAGGTGAAAAGCCTGAAAAGCTGCTCGGGATTTTGCCGATGGATATGGTGGCGTTGGGGCTGGCTTATGGGTTGGTCTTCGGTACGGTTGTTATTGTGCTTTCAATCGCTTCCCATTTTTTGGCTGAATCCGTGAAATCCATGGGGCTTGGGGCGATTGACCGCACATTAGGTGTCATTTTCGGGCTGGTTCGTGGTATCATCTTGTTAGGCATTGCTTATCTGCCGTTTTACTTGTTGATGAGTGGTGAGGATAAAGAGGCGTGGTTTGGTTCATCCCGTTCTTATTTTTACATTGATAAGACAGCTAGCGTGATGGCCGGATTTATTCCGAATTCCAACCCCGATGAAGTGAGGGCAGAGGCACAAGAATTTAAGGGTATTGTCAGCACGCGCGAGCGTTTACAACAAATTGACCTTTTGAAAAAAGAGATACCTTCCGAATTATTGGACGCGCCACGCGATGAAACGGGCGAGGGATATCAGCAGGATTTCCGCGATAACATGGATCAACTTTTCGAGCAAAAAGCCGGAGACTATAATGAGTAAAGTATATAATGACGCGATAACAGATGATGATACATTGCATGAGGAATGCGGTGTTTTTGGCGTTTATGGCTCGGATGATGCGGCGGCGCTGAGCGCGCTAGGTCTTCACGCACTCCAGCATCGCGGGCAGGAAGCAGCAGGCATTGTGACCTGTGATGGCGAGCTTTTTTTCTCCCATAAGGCTCTGGGGTTGGTGAGCGCAACCTTTAGCGCGGCAGAGGTGATCGATCAGCTTAAAGGCCATATGGCGATCGGGCATAACCGTTATGCCACAACGGGTGAGGGGATGCTGCGTAATGTGCAGCCCATGTATGCCGATATGGAGCGCGGTGGCTTTGCGGTCGCACATAACGGGAATTTGACCAATGCGCATGCGCTGCGTAAGGAGTTAATTAAACGCGGTTCAATCTTCCAATCAACGTCCGATACCGAAGTGATCGTGCATTTGGTGGCTGTCTCGCGTGCCAATACGATGGCAGATCGTTTGATCGAGGCTGCACGCCAGTTGAAGGGTGCTTATTCGCTCGTGGCGCTGAGTGAAAGGCGCTTGATCGGTTTGCGTGATCCTTTGGGTATTCGTCCGCTGGCTTTGGGTAAGCTTGGGGGGGCGTATGTGCTGGCCTCTGAGAGCTGCGCGTTTGATATTATCGGTGCCGAGTTTATTCGCGAGGTTGCGGCTGGCGAGATGGTTTTGATTGATGGTGATGGCGTGAAGTCGCTTTTCCCGTTTGGTGAAACCAAGCAATCCCGTTTTTGTATTTTTGAATATGTGTATTTTGCCCGCCCTGATAGCTTTGTCGAGGGGCGCTCGGTCTATGAGATGCGCAAGGCCATCGGTGCAGAGCTTGCGCGTGAAGATAAGGTCGAGGGGGCTGATCTGGTGGTGCCTGTGCCCGATAGTGGTACGCCGTCTGCGATTGGATATGCTGAGGCCAGCGGTCTGCCGTTTGAGCTGGGTATTATCCGCAATCACTATATTGGCCGTACATTTATCGAGCCTTCGGATAAAATCCGTCACCTTGGTGTGAAGCTGAAACATAACGCCAATAGTGCCTATATTAAGGGTAAGAGCATTGTGCTCGTGGATGACTCGATTGTGCGCGGAACAACATCACGCAAAATTGTCGATATGATGCGCCAAGCGGGGGCAAAGGAAGTGCATATGCGCATTACCTCGCCGCCGACATCGCATTGTTGTTTTTACGGGGTGAATACGCCCTCGACCGAGGAGCTTTTGGCCAACAGTAAGAATGTTGATGAAATTTGCGAGTATATCGGTGCGGATAGTTTGGCTTATATCTCGACCGATGGCCTTTATCGCGCGGTTGGTGAAGCCAAGCGCAATAACAAAGCACCGCAATTCTGCGATGCATGCTTTACGGGTGATTATCCGGTTGAACTGGTTGATCATGATGCCGATATGACGGGCGCAAGCATTTCGTCTTTGCGTGAAAATCAGGGTAAATAATCAAAGGAAATTAGGGATGAGTGAAGTTGATCTCACAGGGCGCGTTGCGTTGATTACCGGTGCATCACGCGGGATTGGCCGTGCGGTTGCCAAAGAGATGGCCGCAGCCGGTGCGCATGTGGTGTTGGTTGCACGTACCCAAGGCGCGCTGGAGGAGCTCGATGATGAGATCACTGCAGCAGGCGGCAGTGCGACCCTTGTGCCGATGGATTTGGTGAAATTTCTGGAAGTGGATAAGCTCGGCCCCTCGCTGATGGAGCGTTTTGGTAAGTTGGATATACTCGTGGGCAACGCGGCGACGCTCGGAAAACTCACACCTGTGCATCATGCCGATCATAAAGACTGGGAGCAAGTGATGCGCCTCAATTTTACGGCAAATGTACGTCTCATCCGTACGCTTGATCCGCTACTGCGCGCATCGGATGCAGGGCGGGCAATTTTTGTAACGTCCGGCCTGGTGCATAATGCGATGGCGTATTGGGCGCCTTATACCGCGTCAAAAGCGGCGCTTGAGAGTATGGTGAAAATCTATGCGGCCGAGACGCTCAAGACCAATATGAAGATCAATCTGGTTGATCCGGGTGTGGTCGATACGGATATGCTGCATAGCGCTTTCCCCGGCGGTTTCCCGGGAGAGACAAAAACCCCCGAAGAGGTCGTGCCCACATTCCTGCAGCTCGCCACCCCCGATTGTGCACACCATGGGGATGTGGTGAAGGCTTAGGCTTGACTCTTCATTTTTAGGCTTTAAGGTGTTTTTGTATCAAATCGATATTGTTTCGATTGTTTTATTTTAAGTTTTTAAGAAGGATTAAATTTATGACACAGCCTAAAAGTAATATAACAAGTGAAGAAATGCAAAAAATTATGAATGCAAGGCTCTCTCCATATTGGTATGATGTGGTTAGTAAATTTTCCGATTTGGGTACTTTAAATCAGGAAATGTTGCAGTCTGGTTCGGGGAAGGTTTCACAAACTCTTTCACAGCTTTTTGCGAAACATAGTATAAATGAAGTATCTTATGCGCCGCTGAGCGAAGCGAAAGCTCTTTTTGATGGTTGGTTGGACAATGGATCTGTTGACGCGGATGAGGCAACACGTGTTGTGGCAGGGTTAGAGACTCAATTGACAACTTTGCAGCCTGTTTTGACAGAGATTGCTCAATCTGAAGATGTTGACAAAAATGGTTTTGGTGCACCGTTGGTGTTGATGGCTTTGGGGAATGCTATACAGCTTGTTGAGGCGGCTGTGGACTTCTCAAGTGATGCGGCATTTAATACTGCTGAAAGGCGTGCCGCATTTAAAGATGGTCTTGCGAAGGCTCAGGCCGCAAAATTGGCGGCTGAAGCTGCTAATGATGATAATGCGCCTAAGCCCTAAGGGAATGAACTTTATCGACCCTAGGCTGACTTTTTTTATATGTCAGCCTAGGGTTTTGAATTTTTAAGTTAGGCTTATTGAAAATAGTTGACATAGGCTTTATTTTTTCTTATGTTAACTTTCTGATATGAATAACGAGTGTTTTTAAGGTTATTACATACATTAGTTTTTATTCTATGGACCTTAGAGGATAATCAATGCTTCCAAATACAATTTCAACGCAAGATTTACGCGGTGTTCAAGATAAGGTCGATGCGTTGTCACAATCGCTGCGTGATAAATTTTATCCGCGCATTCGGGAGCATTATGAACTGCGTCAGCAGTTCAGGCTTGCGGAGGCCTTGCATTCGGCTGACGTTAATATTTTGCGTGATGATTTGAAATGCTCAGCCCAATTCATTAGGGATGATTTTTTTGCAGCAGGTGCAACTGAAGATGATCTCATTAATCTTGATATCGTCATTGCCGCCGAGGCCGGTGAAATTCAAGTGCTCACGCCTTAGAATATCTATTTTGAAAACGGGTTCTTTGATTTCCGTACCAGCAATCGGATCGGCACGCCGGGGATGTCGTAATCGCGGCGCAGGCCGTTCATGATAAAGCGGCGGTAGGATGGGGGGAGCTTTTCAGGCTGCGACACCCATAGTGCAAATGTCGGCGGGCGGGTTTTGATCTGCGTGATATATTTCAGGCGATTGGTGCGTCCCGCGACAAGAGGCGCAGGGTTTTGGCTTTCCATACGCGCCAGCCAGCGGTTGAGGCCAGCGGTTTTGATCCGCTTGTTCCAGACTTTATGGGTTTTGAGCGCAGCCTTAAGCACGCCTTTGACATTTTTGGCGTGAAGTGCGGAGAGCGTGACCACGGGCACATCTTTGATCTGCGCCAGCGAGTTTGCAAGCTTGTCTTCGATAATTTCGTGCGCTTCGTCTTTGTCTTTAACGGTGTCCCATTTATTGATGGCGATCACCAAAGCGCGGCCTTCATTGATAATATGTTCGGCGATCTGGAGGTCTTGTTTGTCCAAAATCTGGTTGCCGTCAATCATCAGCACAACGACTTGGGCAAGGCGAATAGCGCGCAGGGCATCCTCGACCGAGAGGCGCTCGATCTGATCTGTGACTTTGGAGGTCTTGCGCATACCGGCCGTATCGACCAGCTTGAACTTGCGGTCTTCAAATTCCCAATCAACGGCAATGGCATCGCGGGTGATGCCGGCCTCGGGCCCTGTCATGACGCGTTGTTCTTTGACAATGGCGTTAAGGAATGTTGATTTGCCGACATTTGGGCGGCCTACAATGGCGAGCTTAATGGGTTTTTCGGGTTCGTCTTCTTCTTGGGCAAATTCAAAATCTTCAAGGCCTTCGATTTCATCGAGATCAAGGTCTGCTTCGCGCTCCAGCGTTTCTTCCTCATGTTCGTCTTCTTCGGGGAAAAACGGGGTGAGGGCATTATACAGATCATCAAGGCCAATATTGTGTTCGGCGGAGATCGAGATTGGCTGGCCGAGGCCAAGCGCGTAAGATTCGGCCATTGCCGCATCAATGACGCGTTGGTTTTCGCATTTATTCACGCCAAGGACGACTGGTCGGTTTTGTTTGCGGAGCCACTGGGCAAAATGCTCATCCAGCGGGGTGATGCCCGCGCGCCCATCAACCATGAACAGCACTGCATCGGCTTGTTCCAGTGCGTGTTCGGTCTGGCGGCGCATGCGGCCTTGGATCGAGTTGTCGAAGTTTTCTTCCAAGCCCGCTGTGTCGATGATGCGGATCTCGCGGTCAAAAAGATAGCCATCAGCTTCCCGCCAATCGCGTGTAACACCCGGTGTGTCATTGACAATCGCCAGCTTCTTTTGAGCCAGACGATTGAATAAAGTCGATTTGCCGACATTGGGACGGCCTACAATTGCCAAAGTAAACATGTTGCGGTTGTAGCGGAGTTTCACGATTGTGTCCAGAGATTAGGTGCGCAAGGAAAAACTTGCACCAAGCATTTCAATTATGGTAACAAATTGCTAATTGAAGAATAATGAGGGGCTTTTTATGGCTTTATTCAGGGAAGAAGATCGGCACCCCATTGATCCGCGTGTTTTGATTGTTAGAAATCCAGCGGACTTGAGGATATGGCAGGACAGGGAGTTTTGCGCGGCCAATAATATTCATGGCCTTATTTATGATATGGGCATCTCACCTGCTGATTTAAAGCGGGCTGCAGGTGACTTAGTTCATTTGGCAAAAACGAGCGATGATTTTTCCAGAAAGTTCCAAGATGTTTATGCGCCCCGTCAACAACTCTATGCTGGTGAGCCATGGATTCAGCGTTCGGCTAATAGGCACATGGTTGCTAGTGCAAATGATATTATAGCTATTTCAGATGATCAGGATGATATCGGTCTATTTGTTATGGGAGGAGACACTTTTTTTTCGTACAAGACAGATGAAGGAGAACGGCTTTTTTCTACTAGCATCATGGGGCTTTTTAATCTTCATTCTTGTTCCACCACTACAAAAGATATTTTACACGGTGTTTTTAAAGGAGCCCTGTCTTTGGGGCGGCGTTTTAGAGATGTGAGCGCCCTTTTTCGTGTGAATTCAACTTTTCCTGAATATTTCCATCGTCATACCGAGCCGGAAGATTCTCCGAGTATTTATGATGTTTTAACTTTTTCTTTTTCACAAAACGGAACGATTTGTCAGGCGGAAGATGGTACGGAATATATTGTGGAAGCAGGGAAGGCGTTGGTCGCTGACGCAGAAATTTCTCACAAAGGAGCTGATTACAATGATGATTGGGCTGATAATCCACGTGTAACTTTATTGTGTTCACCGCGTTTTTGATTAGCTTTCTACTCAAACGCTAGCAATGTTCCATCTTCGGCTAATACATACATCACGCCACCTGCGATGACAGGGGGGAGGTAGAAGCTGCTGCCGATTTTGGTGGTGGCGGTGATTTCCCCTGTTTGCGGGTCGGCTTCGGCGAGTTCTCCGGCAGAGTTAAGCATCAGCAAACGTCCACCTGCCATAACCGGACCGTTCCACTGGATCGGGTCTTTTTTCTTGGTTGGGTTTTTATAGCTTGGCAGTTGTGTGACCCAGCGGATGGTACCGCTTTCACGGCTGAGTGCTACAAGGTTATTATCCTGTGTCACCACAAAAATGTGGTTGCCTGCAACCCATGGCATGCTAGCGCTGCCGAGGTCTTTTTGCCAGATACGCCCGCCAGTGCGTTCATCAATCGCAACCATGCGCCCCGAGAAATTGATGGCGATAACAATATCTTTATCAATAACCGGAGGGGCTTTAATGTCTGAAATGCTGGTCAGGCCGCCTGTGCGGCGCAGAGCAGAGAGATTATCCGACCACAAAACCGCGCCATTTTCTGCGCGCAGGGCCGTCAGCTCGCCAGATGAAAAGGCGGGAATGACAATATTATCATCCGCAGCCGGTGAAGCAGAACCAACCAATCCCGAGGTTTCGGAGAGGCCTGCATAGTCCCACAAGATTGCGCCCGTTATTGCATCAAGTGCAAGCGTGCGGTTATCAATCGTGGTGACATAGATCCGTTTATCGGTGATTGTCGGGGCAGCGCGTGAGGGTGTGCCGATATTTGTGCGCCACAAAATTTCGCCATTGTCGGCGCGCACAGCAAGGAGTTCGTTATAGCCGTTTGTAACATAAATTGCGCCACCTGCGAAGGCGAGGCCGCCTGTGATAACCTCATCATCTTGTTGCTCGCTTTGCGCGGAAATGCTCCAGACTTTTTTCCCCTGTTGCAGATCAAAGGCGCTCAGCGTTGCATGGCTGTCGAGGGTAAAAATTTTGTCTTTAGTGATAATTGGTTGCGCGGTCAGGGGAAGCTCTTTGGAGCTGCCTTTGCCGATGCTTGTTTTCCATTTTGGCGATAGGGGTGATTGCCCTAAATCCAGATTTTGCATGGAATGATTGGGATAGCCACCAGCCTCCGGCCAGTAATCATTGTGCCATGCCGTGGGGATGGCAACGCTGTATGTGCCGGCTTGTGCATCGGCAGGCATAAGGTCTTTTTGTAGGGTCAGAACGGGGATGCGTTCGCCCTGTAGCGGGGCTTGCTTATCATTACTGCTACAAGCGCCAAGCCCGAGTGTTAGAAAAGAAAGTGCAAGGATGCCGTAATGTTTGATCATAGCTATACTCTTTTATGATTGTTGTTGCTTGAGCGCATAAACATGGTTGAGAGCGCGGGCTTTGTTATAAAGCGTATCAGGCAGGTTAGGCGTGTCCTGCACATTATTGAGTAGCGTGATGGCGGCTTCATAATCACCATTCTTATCGGCGAGGATTGCTGCGGCCTCGATATAGGCATGGTAGCGCCACGGGCTTTTCTTGTCCTTCATAATGGCGCGCAGCTGCGGGAGGGCGCTATCGGCGCTCGGGTCAATCAGGCGCAGGCTCATGAGTGTGGCAAGATCACGCGTTTCCGCAGGGATTTTTGTATCTTGTGAGGCGCGTTGGTAAAGGGCGAGCGCCTCGTCTTCCTTATTTTGTTCCATAAAGCTACCGGCTGCATTCATCAGCAAAATACCGCGCAGCGCCGGACGGAGTTTCAGCTTGGTTTGCTCCTGGACATTTGCCGGATAATCCTTTGCATCCATCATCAGGAGGACAGCTTCGGTCTGGGTCGTTTTAACATGGGTGTCCCATGTGCGGTAGCCGGAGATCATCGCTGTGCCAAGGATGGTTGCGGCGATAAAAGTGATCAGGAAAATTTTATGCTCATGCCAAATCTTAGCCAGTTTTTCCTGACGCATAACCTCGTCGATTTCTGCAAACACATCTGTCATGGAACGACTCCCTCTTATTCTTTATGAGAGGTTATTCTAGTCATATCCGGAGGCGTTTCCAGTCTTTTTATGAAGTTAGTCACGCCATTTAATCGAGCACCCCATGGACGGTGATTGTAGGGCGGCGCTTTTGCCTGTTTCGGCGATCTCGCGCATGGCATTGAGAAGTTCGGGAACAGTGTCTTCATCGGGTTCTTTGGCGCCTGCACTATCAAGGCGTCCGCGATATTGGAGCTGCCCTTCCTTATCAAAGCCAAAGAGATCCGGTGTGCAGATCGCATCAAAATTGGTGGCGACTTCTTGGGTTTCATCAATGAGATAAGGAAAAGTGAAACCATGTTCCCGCGCAAATTTTTGCATGTTTTCAAAGTTATCTGCGGGATAGGCCGCCGTATCATTGGGCATGATAGCCGCCACGCCAATGCCTAGATCCTGAAGTTTTTTGGCTGTCTCGACAAGGCGGGTGAT
>JBFHFW010000018.1:0-11226 GCA_041583395.1 Alphaproteobacteria bacterium | reverse complement strand
GACAACTGAAACGCTCCCACTTTCATATGTCAGCTTAATGCAAATCCTGCAAAAAAAACAGAGGGGAATTGTGTGTTCTTTTTTTTATGCTAGATTGAGGACATGTTGGCATTTGCTCCTTTTTTAATTTTAATCGCAACCCTCGGTGTTTTGGCTGTCTTATCAATTATTGATTTGCGCACGCTCTTGTTACCGAACAAACTTGTTGCTGCCTTCGCGGGACTTGGAATTGCTTTTCATCTCAGCCTGTACGGATTAGAACTTAACTGGCTTTCGATGGGACTTGGTGCGCTGATGGGCGGAGGACTTTTATTACTGATCCGCACGGTCGGTAATTATTTTTATCAGGATGATTCGCTGGGACTTGGTGATGTTAAATTGATGGCAGCTGCCGGATTATGGCTGGGGGATGACATGATTTTAGTAGCCCTTGTGTTTGGCGCATTCGCCGGTGTTGTCCATGGACTGGCTTTGATGGCACATGCCAAAATAACCGCACAAAAAACGCAAATATTTAAAGATTTTTCTTTACCCGCAGGACCCGGATTTATTATCGGCATTGTGATTGCCGGATTTATTAAATTTAAGGATGTGATATGAGTCAAAAAGCGCTTGAGGGCATCAGAGTTCTGGATCTTTCCCGTGTGTTGGCGGGCCCTTTTTGCACGCAAATTCTGGGCGATTTAGGCGCAGAAGTGATCAAGGTCGAAAAACCCGGTGCAGGTGACGATACGCGCCATTGGGGGCCTCCCTTTGTGAAAGATAAAGATGGCAATGATACGAGCGAGAGCGCCTATTATCTCTCGGCCAACCGCAATAAGAAATCACTCGCCATTGATATCACAAGCAAGGAAGGACAAGCGCTCATCCATAAGCTGCTGGAAGGCACAGATATCCTGATCCAGAATTTTAAAGTCGGTGGGCTGGATAAATATGGCTTGAGCTATGACCAGCTGAAGGAACGCTATCCGCGCCTGATTTATTGCGCGATCACCGGTTTCGGACAAAATGGCCCCTTAGCCTCTGAGCCGGGCTATGATGTGATGGCACAAGCCATGTCAGGACTTATGGCCTGCACAGGGGACGCTGAGGGTGAGCCGATGAAGGTCGGGGTTGCGCTGTCGGATATCATGACCGGCCTCAACGCCGCGATTGGCATTTTAGCTGCGCTCAATAGCCGTCAAAATACAGGCAAGGGACAAATGGTTGATGTGGCTTTGCTTGATTGCTCGCTCGCGTCTCTTACCAATATTGCGCAATATTATCTAACCTCGGGCAAGACCGCACCGCGTTTGGGCAATGCACATTCCACAATCGTCCCCTACCAAGCTTTCCCTTCAGCTGATGGGCATATTATTGTGGCCGTTGGTAATGATCGGCAATTTGCGCGTTTTTGCAGCGTGATTGCGCGCGAAGACCTGCCGCAGGATACAAGATTTTCCCGCAACACAGATCGGGTTATGAACCGCGCTCTATTGGTGCCCATGATTGCCGAAGCCATGCTCAAGCGCTCGACCGAGGAATGGCTGACACTGCTTCGCGAGGCCGATGTGCCATGCGCGCCTGTCAATACAATGGATCAGGTCTTCGAGATGGAACAAATTGCCGCACGCGACATGAAAATCACCATGGATCACCCTCTCTCTGACAAGCCGCAAAATCTGGTAGGTTCCCCGCTCAAACTCTCGGGAACGCCTGTGTCCTACGATCTTCCTCCTCCGTTTTTAGGGCAACATACGCAAGAAATACTTGAAAATACCCTCGGTTTAGGAGCAGATGAAATTACAGATCTTAAAAATAAAGGCGTTATTGCATGAAACATTTGCTGGGTATTGATGAACTCTCGAGCGATGAGATTATTTCCATTTTGGATCTTGCACAAAGCTATCATATCGCCCTGCAAGACGGCACATGGAACCGTGAAAAGCTAAAACACAAAGTGATTTTGCATCTGTTTTTTGAAAATTCGACACGCACGCTGACCTCGTTCGAAATGGCCGCCAAACGGCTGGGCGCGGAAGTCATCAACTGGGATGCCGAGACAAGCTCGCTGAATAAGGGCGAGAGCTTCATGGATACGATTGATACGCTCAATATGATGCGCCCTGACGCCGTTGTTATCCGGCACTCGGATTTCGGCGCTCCGACTTATGTTGCACCGCGCATGGATTGTCCGGTGATCAATGGCGGCGATAGCTGGCGTGAGCATCCTACGCAGGCCTTGCTCGACGCGCTCACCATGCGGCAGCATTTCGGCAAACTTGAAGGGCTAAAAGTCGCCATTATCGGTGATATTGCCCATAGCCGCGTCGCGCATTCCAATATGCGCCTATTAACTAAAATGGGCGCCGAGGTGCGCGTCATTGCACCGGAAATCCTGATGCCCGAGAAAATGCCTGTTGAGGGTATTTCCTGCTTTACCGATCTTGCCGAAGGCCTTGAGGGTGCCGATGTTGTCATGAGCATCCGCCTGCAAAAAGAGCGTATGGATACTGCCCTCATTAATGATGCCACCTATTTCCGTGATTACGGCCTGACCCATGAAAAGCTGGCAACTGCTCATAAGGATGCGATTGTCATGGATCCCGGGCCGTTCTTGCGCGGTGTACAAATTGATGATGCGCTGGCTGACGACCGCACACGCTTTATCTACCACAAACAAGTCGGCAACGGCATTCCGGTACGCATGGCAGTGCTGGATATGTTGGTGGGAGGATAAAAATGAAATCTCCAACGATCGTCATTGCGAGGAGCAATAGCGACGCGGCAATCTCTGAAATTCATGGATTGCTTCGCTACGCTCGCAATGACAGGAAAGGAACTCCATGGATTATATGAGCCTTCTTCTTTTCGGTTATGTACTTGGCTCTATCCCTTTTGGGTTACTGCTCTGCCGCGCCTGTGGGTATGGAGATATTCGCAAAATCGGCTCGGGCAATATTGGTGCGACCAATGTTTTACGCACGGGCAATAAGCTGTTGGCTTTTTTGACTCTGCTATTTGATGCTGGAAAGGGCGCGCTAGCTGTTTTTTTATCACTAAAATTTTTGGGCGCGGAACTGCCCATCCTGACGGGATTGGGCGCTATCTTAGGGCACTGCTTTCCGATCTGGCTGAAATTCAAGGGCGGCAAAGGCGTTTCAACCACACTCGGCACTTTGCTGGCGGCTGTGCCTGTTGCCGGACTTGCTGCGATTGCGGCATGGCTGATCAGTGCTTTTGCCTTCCGCATTTCCTCACTGGCCGCACTGATCGCGATGGTGGTTGCGCCGGTCACAACTTTCTTCATCTATGGCGGCCTAAGCGCAGGCATTACAGCATTCATCAGTCTTTTGGTTTTCATCCGCCATTGCGAAAATATCAAGCGCCTGATCAAGGGCACAGAACCCAAAATCGGAGCTAAAAAGAAATAATGCTCTTTCCCCTCTCAAAACCTGCTGCCAACACCGAGAGTGAAAAGCTCAACTGGCTGCGTTTATTTCGCACTGAAAATGTCGGACCCATTACCTTTTACCGCCTGATCGAGAATTTTGGCTCGGCCACTGCAGCCCTTGATGCGCTGCCGGAAATGGCCAAGCGCGGCGGACGTAAAAAGCCTTTAGTTGCGCCATCGATGAGTGATATCGAACGCGAATATGCAGCGCTACGCAAGCTTGGTGGAGACATGGTTACCGCAGGGGAAAAAGCCTATCCGCTGGCCTTGAGTGCGATTGATGATGCGCCGCCCGTGATTTCCGTGATCGGGAATATTGATCTACTCAATCAGCCCTGCGTCGGGATTGTCGGTGCGCGTAATGCCTCGCTCAATGGTAAGAAGTTTGCTCAAAAACTGGCGCGTGATCTGGGCGCGCAGGAGCAAGTGATTGTCTCCGGCCTTGCCCGTGGCATTGATACAGCCGCGCATGAGGGCGCCCTTGAGACAGGCACGATTGCCGTGGTCGCAGGCGGCATTGATATTGTGTATCCCGAGGAAAACCAAAAGCTTTACGAGCAAATTTGTGAACGCGGCTTGATCATTGCTGAAAGTCCGTTGGGTCAAAAGCCCTTTGCGCAAAGCTTCCCCAAGCGCAACCGCATTGTCTCGGGGCTTTCCTCCGGCATTATTGTTGTCGAGGCCACGAAGAAGTCAGGTTCTCTCATCACCGCACGTATGGCTGGTGAACAGGGGCGCGATATTTTTGCGGTGCCCGGTCATCCGCTTGATCCACGCGCCTCGGGGCCAAATCACCTCATCCGCGAAGGAGCAACGCTTATCGGCTCGGCTGCCGATGTGATGGAAAGCATCACCAATTTTATCGGCAAACCACGCCACATGCATGAACCCAAAGCCCCGCCGACAAACTTCATGCAGCCCGCCAATATGAATACAATTATCCCTGAAAATGGACATGATATTGTTCTCGATCAACTCTCTTTTATGCCCGTTGCCGTTGATGAACTGCTCCGCGCTTGTGAGATGAGCGTACCGGTCATGCAAATTATTTTACTGGAATTAGAACTCGCCGGACGCATTAAACGCCTGCCCGGGAACAGAGTGTGTTTGATTGGGGAATAGACTGTTCTACCCCGCTCTTAGAATAACCCGAATTGAAATTCAGGATAGGCTCTTAATGCATCCCTTGCCAAAGCACAGATTTCCGGCTGATCATTTAAAAGAAGGTTAATATTTATATCACTTTCGGGTAAATCAGTCCTAGAACAAAAATTATTATAGGGCGAAGCCTTACGCTCCCAAATAGATATATATTCAAGTGCCCCTAAAGCATGTGCATGATCAGAGCTTTGTAATGCTTCCTTTACAAAAGGGGTACTACCATATTGTGCTATTTTAGAAAAAACTGGTGTTAGACCCGTTTCCAACTGCTGGCAAATATCCTCAAATCGTTTATCAGGTAAAGGCTGGCCTCCTCCCTGCTTAATATCAGAAACTATTTTTTCACGATCTTTTTCTTTAAAAACCGCTGTTTCAGCTCCTTTTTTCGTCCAAAAGCGAGAAGGCGGGCATTTATTGTACCCTCCATGGAAAAGCCACGTCAGTTTTCCATCAGGTTCGGGATTAATTGATGCTACGATTCGTGTTACTGGCAATACATATGGTTTTTTCCACCATTTTGTAACAGCAATGGGTGATGGTTTTACAGCCTCCTGTACCGTAAATAATGATAAAAGATCTTCCTGATTATGAAGGTAATACATACGATCAATCATGGATTGGCTCAGTTCATCACGATGAATAACATAAACACCCTCAGCGCGACAGCCGCTGTTTTGCTTTAACACAATTGAATCCACTCCAGAAAAATCATCTAAAATCGTTGTGATTAATTCAGGATCTTTTCCTGCTGCATATGTTTTTTGCTTTGGATACAGCCCTGCACTTGCCGCCCCTAAAAATATTTCATTTAAAGATTTGCCCAAAGATACTGCCCGAATAAAGGGATCATCGCTTAGGTTTTCTATACTCCTCGAATCTCTAAATTTATTCATATGTGCAAGTTGTACATACCTAGAAAAATCTCTGTGCCCCAAAAAGTGCCCTGAGAAACGAGAGCCATAAAAAGGCTGCATCTCGAGGATCTTGATCCCATCAGGAGTGTCCATCAAATCCCAAACAAGTGTTATTGCTTCTTTAAATGCCATATCAAACTTCCCTGATTTGCCATGCACAATAATAGTAAATTTACATTATGTCAATATATTTACCCTTCACCCCTTGACGAATAGTTCAAGGCATGGCAGTTAGGGTATTGCAATATCTGCATAATCAAAAAGGATACACTCCATTGAGCGCATCAAACGTTGTTATTGTCGAGTCACCGGCCAAGTCCAAAACCATCAATAAATATTTGGGGGATGACTATGCTGTGATTGCCTCATACGGGCATGTGCGCGATCTCGTGAATAAGGACGGCTCGGTTCTTCCCGATGAAGATTTCGCGATGAAATGGGAACTCGGTGCGCGCTCTGACAAGCATGTAAATGACATTAAAAAACTTGTTAAACAAGCCGACAACCTTTATCTCGCGACTGACCCCGACCGCGAAGGAGAAGCGATTTCGTGGCATGTGCAAGAACTTTTGAAGGAAGCTGGTCTGCTGGAGGGCAAACATATTTACCGCGTGGCCTTTAGCGAGATTACCAAAAAAGCCATTGAAGAAGCATTCAATAATGCACGTGAGCTGGATCAGCCTTTGATCGATGCTTATTTAGCGCGGCGCGCGCTTGATTATCTGGTGGGATTTAATCTCTCGCCGATTTTATGGCGTAAGCTTCCGGGATCACGCTCTGCCGGACGGGTGCAATCGGTGGCGCTGCGCCTGATTTGTGAGCGCGAGCTCGAGATCGAAGTTTTTAATCCGCAGGAATATTGGAGCATTGAAGCGGCTCTCCGCACGCCCGAGGGCGCACCCTTTACTGCGCGTCTGACTCATTTGGCGGGCAATAAGCTGGGTAAGATGGATATTGGCTCTGAAGCGCAAGCTCTAGCCGCAGTCTCGCGCATTGAAGCCAAAAATCTACGCGTGCAAAAGATCGAGAAGAAGCAGGTTAATCGATCCCCTGCCCCACCATTTATTACCTCAAGCCTGCAAATGGAGGCTTCTAGAAAACTGGGCATGTCGGCCTCCAATACAATGCGCAACGCGCAAGCTTTGTATGAGGCTGGCCTTATTACTTATATGAGAACGGATGGCACGACGCTCTCCGAGGACGCCGTTGCCCAAGCGCGTGATGTCATTCAAAAGGATTTTGGCAGCAATTATCTCCCCGATGCGCCGCGACTTTATAAGTCCAAGGCTAAAAATGCGCAGGAAGCTCACGAAGCGATCCGCCCAACTGATCTTTCCAAACACCCTCGCAGTGCCGGTATTTCCGATGATTATCAGGCACGCCTTTACGAGCTGATCTGGAAGCGCACGATGGCCTCGCAGATGGAAAATGCGATTATGGATCAAATGGCTGTTGATCTGTCCGATGGTACGGATGATGTTATTTTGCGTGCTAATGGTTCGGTCGTGAAATTTGATGGCTTCCTGACCCTTTATCAGGAAAGCACCAATGATGATGACGAGGCCGACAAATCTGCAGACGATAAAGACCGCCGCCTGCCTGCGATGAATGAAGGTGATGCGACCAAGCTTATGGATGTCGAGAAAAACCAGCATTTCACGCAGCCGCCGCCACGTTATTCCGAAGCCACACTTGTGAAAGCCATGGAAGAGCTCGGGATTGGGCGCCCGTCTACTTATGCCTCTATCTTGCAGGTTTTGCGCGATCGTAACTATGTGCGCCTTGATAAAAAGCGCTTTATCCCCGAGGATCGCGGGCGTTTGGTGACAACATTCCTCTCCAAATTCTTTACGCGCTATGTTGATTATGATTTCACCGCCAATCTGGAAGAAGAATTAGATGCCATTGCCGGTGGTCATTTACCATGGAAAAATGCGCTTAGCCTGTTTTGGAAAGACTTCAAATCCGCCGTTGATGGCACGAAAGAGCTTACAATTACCGATGTGATCGATCATCTGGATGCGGAGCTTGGGCCACATTTCTTCCCTGAACGTGAAGACGGCACCGATCCCCGCAAATGTCAGGCTTGTGAGGGTGGACGCTTGGGGCTGAAGCTCGGGAAATTCGGTGCGTTTATCGGGTGTTCGAACTATCCGGAATGTAAATTTACCCGCCCGCTTCTCGTTCCCGATGGTGATGAGGATGCGCAGAGTGCAGCCCTTGCTAACGAGCCGAAAATTCTGGGCGAAGATCCGGGCACTGGTCGCACTGTTACTTTACGCAAAGGCCCTTATGGTCCTTATGTGCAGATCGATGCGCCCGCGCAGACCGAGGCCGAAGAAGCCAAGATCATGGCGCAATATGAAGCCGACATCGAAGCATGGAAAGAAGCCAAGAAAGAGGCCAAAAAGGCCGGAGAGAAAGCACCTAAAAAGCCACCCAAGCCAGGCGCTCCTAAACCCAAACGCCAAGGCCTGCCACAAGGCATGAATGTGGCGGATGTGACTTTGGAAAATGCTTTAAGCCTCCTTGCGCTGCCGCGAGATATTGGCCACCATCCTGAAACCGGCAAGATGATCCAAGCAGGCATTGGGCGCTTTGGCCCGTTTTTGAAGCATGATAACGTGTTCACCTCTCTACCCAAAGATGATGATGTCATGCATGTGGGTATGAACCGCGCGGTTGAAGTGATCGCCGAAGGCGCGATTAAGAAAGCCGCTAGAGAGGCCGCCAAAGCAGCAAAGGGCGAAGAAAAAGCGAAAGCGAAACCCAAAACTAAGGCTAAAAAGAAAAAAGCGCCGGCTAAGAAAAAGAAAAGTGCTTAATTCTCTACTTCCCCTACGTCCCATGTGTTACGCTGAGGAATGAACAAACAAGATATCCTCGACCTCCTCAAAGCCTCACCCATACCGCTGACAAAGCGTGAGATTACCCAAAAGCTGGGCATTAAAGGCTCCGAGCAGCGTGTAATGCTGAAACGCTATTTGCGGGAAATGGAGCGTGGCAGCGTGCTGGTGAAGACAGAGGGCGGTGCGTTTGGCTTGCCTGCGGGGTTGCCGCATGTCACGGTGCTCACAATCTCGGATATTGATGTTGATGGTGATGTGTTTGCCATACCGAGCGAGTGGAATGCGGAGCTGCAAGGTCAGCCTCCGCGCATTGAAGTCAGGCCGTCTTCCAAGGGGCATCCCGCCGCGGCCATAGGTGATCGCATTTTAGCGCGTCTTGCCAAAACCGATGATCCAAAAATCTATGAAGCACGCATCATTAAATATATCGGTGCGGAGGAAATCGGGCGCGTCATGGGTGTGATTAAAATTAATGAGCGCAGCCATCAAGCCACGCTTGTACCCGCTAAAAAACGGGCTAAATTTGATTTTGATGTGCCGCAAAATGCGCTGAACGGTGCAAAACATAATGATCTGGTGATTGGTGAAATCCAGCCCTCCCGCGGGATGAAGCGCAAAAATGTGAAGATCGTTGAAATCCTTGGACGGCGCGATGATCCCAAGGCGATCAGCATTATTTCTCTCAATGAAATGGGATTGCGCGAGGATTGGCCGGAGGCCGCCATCAAAGATACTAAAGGCCTTAAAGTCCCGCCCTTGGGCAAGCGTGAGGATTTGCGCTCTATTCCTTTGGTCACAATTGATGGCGCGGATGCGCGGGATTTTGATGATGCGGTATTTGCCGAAAAGCTCGAGGATGGGGGCTTTCACCTGATCGTTGCGATTGCGGATGTTTCCTATTACGTGCGTACAGATACGGCGCTTGATAAAGAGGCACAGCGGCGCGGGAACTCGACCTATTTCCCCGATCGCGTGGTGCCGATGCTGCCCGAGGCTTTATCCAATGATCTCTGCTCCCTGCGTCCCGATGAAGATCGCGCCTGTTTGGCCATGCATATGTGGATTGATGCGAAGGGCAAGATGCATAAATATAAGGTTGTGCGCGGCCTTATGCGCTCGCACCGCCGCATGACATACGAGCAAGCCCAAGCCATTCAGGATCAAGGCGGGGACGAGATCACCCGCCCGCTTTATGAGGCCTACGCGGCGCTTGATCACGCACGACAAAGCCGCGGGGCACTTGATCTTGATCTCCCCGAGAGCCAAATCCTGATTGACGATCAGGGTAATATGACGGGCGTACAAAAACGAGCGCGTCTGGATTCGCATAAGCTGATCGAGGAATTTATGGTGCTGGCCAATGTCGCGGCAGCCTCTTGTCTGGAGGATAAGCGCGACCATAAGCGTTTTCCGTGCGTCTACCGCGTGCATGACAAGCCCTCCATGGATAAGCTGGATAGTGCGCGTGATTTTATCGAGAGCTTTGATCTCAGCCTGCCCAAGGGCAATGTGCCCACGCCCAAAGGGCTTAATCATCTCCTGCGCAAAGCCGCAACGCTGCCTTACTCGCATCTGATTTCGATGATGGTGCTGCGCTGTCAGTCTCAAGCGATTTATCACACCCATAATGTCGGGCATTTTGGTCTGGCGCTTGAGCGCTATGCGCATTTCACCTCTCCCATTCGCCGTTATGCCGATTTACTGGTACATCGCGCCCTTGTCGGCGCTTACGGGCTGGGTGAGGGCGGCATTGATCAGGGTGAGATTGCCCGTATGGAGGAATTATGCGCGCATATCTCGGATACCGAGCGTCTCTCGATGGAGGCCGAACGCAATGCCACTGACCGCTTTGTTGCTGCTTTCCTCAGCACGCAAGTGGGCGCGGAGTTTTCCGGCTCTATTACCGGTGTGACACGCTTTGGACTGTTTGTCAGGTTAGATGAAAGCGGCGCAGACGGGATTATACCCATGCGCTCTTTGGCCGATGATTACTACGTGCATGATGAACGTGCGCATGCCTTAATCGGGCGCAAGCATAAACGCGTCTTCAGACTGGGGGCGCAAGTGACTGTGCGCCTCAAAGAAGCCGATGGTCTGACAGGCTCCACTGTTTTAGAGCTGCTCAACCCTGAAAAAGGAGCCGATATCCCGGGTATGGCGCTAAAACCCAAAGCGCATGGTGATCACCCCCGCGGTAAAAGCAAGTTCAAAGGCAAGCCCAAGAGTGAAACACGGCACCGTTTTACCAAAAACAAGGGTAAGCCGAAGAAAAAACGATAGATTTATATCGTAATGCTTGACAGAGACGCAAAAAAAACGCATAAACCGCATCTAGGATTTATAAGGAGATATCACCATGGCCAAAAAAGCCGGATATATTAAGGTACGTTTGGAGAGCGAAGCAGGCACAGGTTACCGCTACTACGCCAAACGCTCGACAAAAGCAGAATACAAAATCAACAAAAAGAAATATGACCCATGGGCTGTGAACCCCGAAACAGGTAAGCGCGGCATGCATGTCATGTTTGTTGAGAAGAAAATGCCTCCTTCAAAGAAAAACTAAGCGGCATTATTTTTGCTATTATTTTGAAAGAGCGTCCTTCGGGACGCTTTTTTATATTATAACCCTAATTTTGGCATTGCCCCATATTTGCTATCTAGCTGCGCGTGAATATTCTCAATTGTTTTAGAGCAAGGTATCCAATTAATAATACTAAAATTCTCTCCGGCTGCCTCTAAAAAACACTGCCTTAAGCCCCTCGGGCAGTTTGCACTGTCCAACATTTCTGGTTTAGAAAATTGTTGTATTATTCGATGCATTAGCTTGGCTTTTTCAGCATTATTACGAACCCCATTAGCCCAAACTTCT
>JBFHFW010000017.1:0-11407 GCA_041583395.1 Alphaproteobacteria bacterium | reverse complement strand
TGTCAGCTTATTTTTACAGCGCTTTGTAAAAGACATACAAACGCCCAAGGCCTATTTTTATGCCGCGCAATTGGTCTTACGGATGGGGCAAGAGCATGATGCGGTGCAAATTCTTAAAAGCGCTTCAAATCAAGGTATGTTTATAAGTGCGGAGGCTTACCCCGTTGTTACCGGACATATAAAAGGTCGGGAAAGCGGCGTTGAGGGCGCTCTTATCCATGCATTGATCCGGCAAGAAAGTATGTTTGATCCGGCAGCACAAAGCGCGGTTGGTGCACGTGGCTTGATGCAACTCATGCCGGAAACAGCGAAAGCAACGGCAAAAAAAATGAAGCTGCATTACACCCATGCGTGGCTCACGGAAAAACCTGAATATAATATCTTGCTTGGGTCGAATTATCTCGCGCAAATGCTGGAGCGCTTTGATGGCAGCTACCCTTTAGCGATTGCTGCGTATAATGCGGGGCCCAATCGTGTAGCGCAGTGGCTCGAGGATTATGGTGATCCACGCCGTGGAGAAATTGCTATGGTCGATTGGATCGAATTAATTCCCATTTACGAGACACGCAACTACGTGCAGCGCGTAATAGAGGCAACCCATGTCTACCGTTTATCCCTTGGCACACAAATTCCTGAGCTGCAAGCTCTGTTAGAGACGGAGAAATTGCCCTGACCTTGAACTTTTGCGCGTTAACCATATCCTAAGGTGTAGGGTATAGTATAAAAGTATAGCCCATCTTCTTGGGTGGAGGGTAATCAGATGAAAATTTTATTGGCAGATGATCATGCATTGTTCAGGGATGCTCTCATCCAATACATCGCGCATGCCGATCCAGAACTGCACATCACTGCGGTAAGCAGTTTTCATGAGGTTAAAGAGATTTTACAAGACGATCCGGTGCAAGACCTTGTGTTGCTTGATCTGCGTATGACCGGCATGATGTGTATGGAGGGCATGAAATACATGCGCGAAACATATAAAGACATTCCGGTGGCCCTGATTTCCGGTGTCGCAGAAATGCGTGATGTCAAAGCAGCAATGGATTTAGGTGCCGTTGGATATTTCCCCAAAACACTGCCTGCGAAATCAATGATTAGAGCGCTCCATCTTGTGCTGGCGGGAGAAAAATATATCCCGATCGATTATGAAACCAATAAAATTATGCCGTCTTACTTTAATGGGCCTGATATTTGCGAAAAGGAGGAAAAAGGCGTTATTTCGCGGAAAAAATCACAAGATATTTTCTCCCATGGCGATATAAAATTGACACCGCGGGAGCGAGAAGTGCTTTCATATTTGCTGAAAGGTGCTTCAAATAAGGAAATCGCTAACGAGCTTGGCTTGCAGGTTGTAACAGTCAAGCTTCATGTGCGGGGCTTATGCCGCAAATTAGGTGCGAATAACCGCACGCAAGCTGCTTTGAAGGCGCAGGAGATGGGTCTTGATTCCTGAGCGCATATTGAGTTGCTTCATCCATGATTTTTCTAATATCCTTGCTGCGATGAATAACTATGCGCAGTGTCTTGTCGATGGCGCGGCAGGGCAAAATACCCAAAAGCAATTAGCTGAAAATATTCTGGCAGCAGGGGTGCAGGGGCAGGCATTGATCGCACAAATCATGTTGCTGTCGCGAGCAGAGGATCAAGGTTTGCAAGAGATAGATCTGGTTGATCTCATGCGAAATCTACAAATTCTTATCCGTCCTTTAATGGGGCATGATATTGAGATCATAGAAAATATTGAAGCCGATAAAGCCTTTGTAAAAGGCAATGCAGCGCAAATCACACGGTTTTTGATGAATTTGTGCCTTAATGCGCGCGATGCGATGGAGGGGAAGAGCGGAAGGCTGGAATTAACGCTCGGCAGCAAAGACATCAATGGCAAAAACCATATCTATATCACGGTCTCCGATAATGGCTGTGGTATGTCTTCCAAGGTGATGGAGAAAATTTTTGATCCATTCTTTACAACCAAGCCTGCGGACAAAGGCTCGGGACTAGGGTTGGCTGAGGCGCAAGACATCATCAAAGCCCATAATGGTACATTTAACGTGCAAAGCACCGTTGGTGAGGGTACATTATTTGAGGTGCTTTTGCCTGCCCTCGAACCACCAGCTTGATATCAAAATCCCTAATAAGAAGGCCAGCGCAGGCCACACAGGTAAAAGCGGCGTGGAGCGCGTGCCGATCACATCATAATCCTGATTACGGCGTAGCCCGATCCAATCACCACTATGATAGCGGCGCTTTTTGCCTGTTAAACGAATATCGGGTGTTGGTGTTTGACTAAGCCACAATGCGCCGCCGCCTGTTTCATCTAAGATATGTGCCATAGGCGTGGCGCTGGTCATGATATCTTGCATTTCGTGGCTGTTATGCGCGCCGATATAGATCGAACGCTGTGCGCCTTGTGCGGTTTCAAAGCTATAAAGCCCGTCTTCTTGTGCGCTCACCTGCGCTTGTCCGTCTTCCAGTGTAATGGCTTCAATCTCTCCGGTGGGCGTGCGCATGCTGATAATCGCATTATTTTGGTGGGGATCATGGGTGCGAATGATAATATCGCGCTCATTTTCCACGTGAAGATCAAGCGCGGTTTCATCCAGCTCCGGCTCTTTCATTAACCAATGCACCAACCGTCGCAAGAGCTGTGTATGCGGCCCACCTCCATCATAACCCCGTGCCCACAACCATATCTGGTCACTGGAGAGCTGTGCCACACGCCCCTTAAGCAAGCGGTTCAACACCAGCAAAGGACGATCCTTTATGCCGTACATCAACACATCACCATGCTTCAGGCTCAGTGGCACCTGTTGTTGCCACTGTCCCCATGTGTCTTGTAATGCGGAAAGGTCTGCCGTTACAGGATGCCACGCGCCATCTTCACTCAGGCGCGGTTTATAAGGTGTGCGTAAGACATCTCCCGCAGGTGCGGCGGGCAGAACATCGGCCAGCGGCGTATAATAAATCGAGTTCACATTTGAAAATTCCTCGCCGCTTGTTACCAATAAGCCGCCGCCCTCGCGCACATATTCGGCGATATTGGCAAAATAATGGCGCGGCAAAATACGCCCCAAACGGTAGCGATCCAGAATAACCAGATCAAATTCATGCAGCTTGGTCTCGAACAGCTCACGGAACGGAAACGCAATGAGAGACATCTCTTTTTGCGGAGTGGCATCGATTTTATTGATGTCTCGCAAAATCGTAAAATGCACCAGATCAACGCCCGCGTCCGAGGTCAGCAAATCCCGCCATGTGCGCCCGCCATTATGCGGCATGCCGGAGACAAGCAGCACCTTCAGGCGGTCGCGAATGCCTTTGATCAATCCTGTCGTGCGGTTATTGGCGGTGGTAAGCTCACCCTCCAGTGCATCGGCTGCAATCTCGAAAATATTCTCGCCACGATGCGGGATTTCAAAGCTAAAACTATATTCCTCACCACTCATCACATTGATATTTTCAATGCGGCCATTGGGCATGCGTAACGTAACCGGCACCAAATGTGGCTCTTTGGGTGTGGGGAGGTTTTCAACCACAAAGCGCACAGTGACATCTTGTTTGGCAATGCCGTAAGCGGGGGCTTCAATGACGCGCACGCGGCGGTCGGTTTCTTTCTTCTCCCCGCTGAGCAAGAGATGCACAGGGCCGTAATCATTCAAATGATCAGGGACATCATGGATTTGTCCGTCACTGATAATAATCACCCCTGCACGGCGAGAGGGCGGGACATCCCCCATCTTTTGCTGAAGCGCTGAAAAAAGCTGCGTACCGTCCGTGCCTTGTACGGGTGCATGGATTATGCGGGTTTGTAAGGCCTCTTTATGCTGCCCCAAGAGGCGTTCGATATGATCCAGTGCGCGTGCGGTGCGGACTTGGCGTTCTCCAATGGTTTGGGATGCACTTTGATCAACGATGATGGCGGCAACATCCGGCACGGCTGAACGTTCTTCCTCCAAAAGCGAAGGATCACACAGCACAAAGATCATTGCGGCTATCCCAATCGTCCGCCAGATCAGACCTTTGGAGCGGTGATAAAGCGCAAAGCCCAGCAATAAAAGCGCGAAGAGTGCTGTGCTCCATAAATACAGCTCCGGTAGAAGCGGTGAAAAATGAAGTGATATCATCGCCCCAGCCTCTCCAGAATTTGTTTCACATGCACTTGATCGGCTTTGTAATTACCGGTCAGCGTATACATCACCAGATTAACGCCAAAGCGGATCGCCATTTCCCGCTTGCGGGAGTGATCTTCTTCATCCGCCCAGATGCTCGCCCAGTCATTATCCCCCAAAATCACGGAAGAAACCTCATCGCGCCCACTGGCGCTTTGGCTTTCAACCCATAGCGTACCATCATCATAGCGCCCGACAAAGCGATCCAGCAGGTAAAAGGATTTGCCTAAAACATGATTCTGTTTGATGGGCGCAAGTGGCGGAATGCTAAGATTTTGAGTAATCATACGGAGTTGCGCCTGATTACCCCCAAGGTGCCTTGTATCAAACAAGATCGTCCCACCATGATCCAGATAGCTCTGGATATTGCGTTGTGCTTCTTCGGAAAGGGATGTGTGTTGTGCACTCACCGGCCAGTAAAGCAGCGGAAAAAAGGCCAGCGTATCACGCGTAATATCAACGGCGGCAACGCCTTGTATATTGGCTGATGTGCGGCGGTTCAGCTCATTGGCAAGCGCTTGCAGCCCATAGCCGCTGAGCGTATCAAGCGCCGCATCGCCCGTGCGGACATAGGCCAGATGGAGTGCATTGGCGTAAGTGGTCTCAAAATTCTGAGCCTGTGCAGGCAGCGGCATCAGGAGCAACAGCAACACAGGAAAACGCCGTGCCATCCCATGTCGCATCAAAAGACTGATCAGCCAGTCAGCAAGGAATAAAAGCAACGCCAGATATAATAAAACGGGCATGAGGCTGCGTTCATGGCTTTGTCCGTAAATTTGCGGTGTAACATTTGAAACAGGGCGTAGGCGTATAATCTCCTCCCCGATATTCAGCGCACGCTGGATATGCGCTTGGGCATACAGACCGGGGGGGTGATCTGTGCCGATGCGTGTTTCCTGCGCAATATCCAAAGGCTTTACTGCATCATCCGGTGCTTGCACGCGTCCGAAGCCATCGAGCACCCATAAAGGCTCAAGACGTCCTGCATTGTCATTTTGCGCCATCATAGGCGGTGCGCCCGCCATATCCATGATCCTGCGCAAGACATCAATATAAGTACCGCTCAGCGCAAAGTTCGACCAATCAGGTGCCGCGCTGGTATGGATCATCACAAGTTGCCCTTGCTCTAACGCCGAGCCTGTAATCAGCGGCGTGCCGTCCTCTAACTGTGCCCAGACTTTCCCCGTCAGATCGCCCATCGCCGGATCGGCCAGAATTTGCCGCTTGATCAAAATATCCTCGGTGAGCGTAATGCCGTAAAGTGGGCTGTTTTCGGCAAAAGGTGCAAGCTTGGGCGGCGCGTCCTCCCAGTTCAGTGTACCATCCAAAGATCGCCAGCCCGAGCGCAGCGGCACGGGCGTTAAGATTTGCGGCTCACGGCTTTGCGCCATATTCTCTCCGGCAAAGCGCAGCAGCAGACCGCCTGCCTTCACCCAATTTCCCAAGCGCTCCTGAAGGGGGGCAGGGATCGTATGGATATCAGGCAGGATCAGGATATTGGGCGCATCGTCTAATAACGCGCCCAGCGTATCAATCTGCAAGGCCGCATAAGGAGACAAAGCGCGTTCCAGATAATAAGCCGCATCTTCTAGATTGCTGTCCGAAGTCCCGACAATCCCGACAGAAGGGCGCTGGAAACGCTCATCCAGAATATAAGTCGCGCCTGCGCTGTTTTGTCCGGCAATTTTGATCAGGCGCGCTTTGTTGCGCAGCTCATTGGGCAGGTCAAAGGTAATATCGGCCTCCAGATCTTTACCGAGGCGCAGGCTTTGCTGATCCAGAATTTGCCCTTCAAGTGAGGTCAGTTGCACTTGTGCAATTTGCCCTTGAGTGCTTCCCAAGACGCGGGCGGTTAATTCCCCTGCATGTGTGTGGATACGTTTTAAGGCCAAAGGCGCTTGGGCCTCGGGCGGTTGCAGGTAGGTGAGGCCGCCTTGTGCATTTAATGTGCTGGCAATTTCATCAAAGCCTTTGAGGGCAATGCCCGAACCAAACCACAGGCTATGGGTTTTATGTTCGAGATGTTTTTGAAGCGCTTCATAATCAGGGCTCACAGGATAGGGTTTCAATGTTTGCAGCATCGCTCGTGCCTGTTTTGCATCCATGGGCGGGGATTGTTCCGGCGGGACTGTGGTGACTAACATAATTTTCCGATCATCTCGTGCAGCGCGATCCAAAAAGCTTTCAGCCTCTTTAATATGTGCATCCCATGCAGGCGCGGATGTCCAGCCATTATCGATGATCATCCGGACATTGCCGCCAAAGGGCAAGGGAGAGGCAGGATTATAAACAGGTCCGGCGAGCGCAATAATCACCAATGCACAAATCAGGAGCCGCAGCAGTAAAATCCACCACGGCGCGCTTTGGGTGATGTTTTGGTCTTGTTGCAGGCCTTTCAGGAATTTTGCCGTCGGTAAAATAAGGCGCTTGGGCACGGGCGGTGTAATGCGCAAAATATACCACAGTGCTGGCAGCGCCGCTAAAGCGCTCAAAACCCAAGGTGATGTCAGAAGAAAACCACCCATTTAGCGCGTCTCCTGATGGATGATCTGCCACAAAGTTCCCAGCGTATCGGAGGGCGCATGGTCTGTGCGGTGCATCACATAGCCCCAGCCATAGTGCTGGCAGATGTCAGAAATGGCGGTTGTGTGAGCCTCAATCTTTGCGCAATAAGCCGCGCGGATATCATCGATATTTTCAACATTCTCAAATTGCTGCCCGATGCCGTCTTCAAAAATCGCCCGCCCGCGATAAGGCAAGGTGAGTTCGGCAGGGTCAAGGATCTGGATCAAAATGCCTCGCGCTTGATGTGCGGCGAAATGCTTGAGCAGCGCATTGATCTCTTCGGGATCATCCAGAAAATCACCACATAAAACAACAGATGCATTTTGCGGTATATGCGCCGTTTTGAGTGTGTTGATATCTGTATCTTGTGCCGCCAGCAGCTCCTCACCCATGGCTTCTACACCATAAGCACCGTCAATCAACCCGACACGCTCGCCCCCGCGTTTCATTAAAATAGCCAGCGCCAGTGATAGCATACATGCGGCGTCGCGCTTGCTCATCAATTTGGCTTGGGATGAAAAACCCATGCTTGGCGCAGCGTGACACCAAAACAAAGTCGTTTGCGCATTTTGCTGCTCGCGTTGTTTAATATAAAGCGTGTCGCTCTTTGCACTTTGCCGCCAATCAATATTGGCAATGGGATCTCCGGCCTCATAGGGGCGGTACTGCCAGAATTGTTCACCAAGTCCGGCGCGCTTGCGCGGGTGATCACCCGTCATAACCGCATTGGCAATCTCTTCGGCTTGCACCAAAAGGGCGGGGAGCTTTGCTGCGGCTTCTTCAGCCTTCTTACGGAGCTTTAGGAGCATGAGCGCACCAAACGCTCGATAAGGTCACAGATATTAAGCCCTTCGGCGCGTGCTTTGTAATTGAGCGCCATGCGGTGTTTCAGGATCGGCTTGGCAAGGGCGGCCACATCATCCATTGATGGGGCTTCGCGTCCATCCAGCAAGGCTTGCGCCCGCACCGCCAGCATCAAAGCCTGAGAGGCGCGTGGCCCCGGTGCCCAACTGACATAGTCTTTCACTTCCGGCAGGGTGGTTGTTTCAGGGCGCGCATGACGCACCAGATCCAAAATACCGTCCACAACGCTTTCCCCGACCGGCATATCGCGCACAAGCTTATGAATGTCGAGCAAATCCTTGCCCTTCATCGCGGCTTTGACTTTGGCCTCCTTGTTCGAAGTGGTTGATAGCATCACATCGCGCTCTGTCTCGCGGTCGGGATAATGCATATCGATTTCCATCATAAAGCGGTCAAGCTGTGCCTCGGGCAGGGGATAGGTACCTTCATGCTCCAGCGGATTTTGCGTGGCCATCACATGAAAGGGCGCAGGCAGGCTATATTTTTTGCCGCCAACGGAAATCTCATGCTCTTGCATCGCTTGCAGGAGTGCGGATTGCGTGCGTGGGCTGGCGCGGTTAATTTCATCGGCCATTAAAAGCTGTGCGAAGACGGGGCCTTCAATAAACCGGAAAGAGCGCTTACCCTTGCCGTCCTCTTCCAGCACTTCGGAGCCCAAAACATCATTCGGCATCAGGTCAGGCGTACATTGAATACGGTTCGAGGATAATCCCAAAGCTTGCGCCGTAGTTTCAACCAGCAGCGTTTTTGCCACACCCGGTAACCCAATCAGCAGCACATGCCCGCCGGAAGCCAGCGTCACGAGTGTTTGATCAATCACATCTTCCTGCCCGAAAATGACTTTGGCAATTTCAATTTTGGCATTGCGTAATTTATTATGGGCGTCTTGAAAATTCTGGTCGGTGCTCACGAGAGAAATACCTCCTTTGACATGTCGGAAAAACATACTAGAATCCTGCGCATGGACACACAACAAAAAGCTGACTTTTACATCGCAAAAGATGGGACTTGGTATCATGAGGGCGTGGAGATCAAACGTGCTGCGCTGGCGAAGTTATTTTCAGACCGCGCACTGAAAATCGATGAAGACGGTCGCTATTGGCTGCAAACACCGTTTGAAAAATATCCGGTTGAGGTTGAGGATGTGCCCTATGTGATTGTTGATTACACCCAAACGCAAGAGGGGATCGATCTTAAAACGAATATGGATCAGTGTATTCAATTAGATAGTGATCATATTTTAGAGTTACGTGATAATATCCCTTATGTTGAAATTCGGGGTGGGCTTTACGCGCGAATGGGGCGCAACGTCTATTATAATTTAATTGAAGAATATGGTTCATCCCTTTCAAGTTACGGGCAAAATTTTGTTTTAGGAGTTGATAATGCAGCCTGTTAAGAGCATACGTCCGCAAATCTGGATGACGGCACCTGAAACGCAAGCGGTGATGGCGGCGCTCAATGATGGGTATGATGACCCCAAAGCGCTTTTTGTCGGTGGTTGTGTGCGCAATGCGCTTTTAAAAGAAGAGGTCGGCGACATAGATATTGCCACCAAATGGCACCCGGATGAAGTGGTTGAAAAGTTAGAGGCTGCAGGGATTAAAACTGTTCCCACGGGTGTCGATCACGGCACGGTCACGGCCGTGACAAATGGCAAGCATTTCGAGATCACTACCTTGCGCAAGGATGTCGAAACCGATGGACGGCGCGCGGTTGTGGCTTTTGCGGATACTTGGGAAGAGGATGCGCAGCGTCGCGATTTTACACTCAATACGTTATTGGCCGATAGTGAGGGTAATATTTTTGATCCCACGGGGCAGGGGTTGGCTGATCTGGAGGTGCGGCACATTGCCTTTGTCGGTGATCCGGCGACACGCATTGCTGAGGATTTATTGCGTATCTTGAGGTTTTTCCGTTTTCACGGGGCTTATGGGCGCGGTGCGCCGGATGAGAAAGCCTTAAAAGCTTGTCAGGAGGCTGCGCATAAAATTCCCGAGCTGTCACGCGAGCGTATTACGCAGGAATTTTTGAAGATCCTGAGTTTTGATGATCCGGTACCCACTTTAAATTTAATGTTTGAAAATGGCGTGCTGTCTGATTTTAAAACCGATCTCGATCTGCTGAAACATTTGTGCCGTTTCCAAAAGAGTTATCGATTAGCTGCCATTGCCCCGCGCCTTTATGCGCTGGCAGATTTTGATACGTCGCGAATCGAAAAAATGGAGCAGTTTTTATTGCTGCCAAAAATCTTTGAAAAAGACATGCAAGCGATTGAAAAAATACTGGAATTACCTGATTTAAAAACTGATCATGCGGTCAAGGTCGCAATCTATAAATATGGGCGCGTACCCACCGCGCAGGCGCTGATGATCGAGCTGGTGCAGGATCGTGTAATCAATAACTATGCGCCCAAAGCGCTGGATATTGTGCAGAATTGGGATATTCCGGTTTTCCCACTGGGGGGAGAAGATATGATAAAGGCCGGGTATAAACCCGGCCCTGATATCGGCGTTGAACTCTCCAAGCGGGAAGAGGTCTGGATCGCAAGTGGTTTTAAGGCCACTTAACCTCAGGCGGCATCGACATGAGGATGGCTTCGGTGTTTCCGCCGGTTTTGAGGCCAAACATTGTGCCGCGATCATAGAGTAAATTAAACTCGACATAGCGCCCACGTTTAATAAGCTGGTGCTCGCGTTGTTCATCTGTCCATGGCTCTGTCACATGACGGCGTGCAATTTCGGGGTAAATCTCTTTAAAAGTTGTGCCGACATCGCGTGTATAGGCGAAATCAGCCTCCCAGTCGCCGCTATCGAGGTTATCAAAGAAAAGACCGCCAATGCCGCGTGGCTCATTGCGGTGCGGCAGGAAGAAATAACGATCGCACCATTCTTTGTGCTCTTTATAATAAGAGGGATTATGACGATCGCAACACGCTTTAAACGCCGCATGCCAGTCCTTGGTGTCCTGATCATCCTCATACATCGGTGTCAGGTCAGCACCCCCGCCAAACCAGCCTTTTGATGTGACAATCATGCGCGTATTCATATGCACTGCCGGTACAAGGGGAGAGCACATATGCGCGACCAGCGATACACCACACGCCCAAAACTTTCCGTCGCTTTCAAGTGCGCCCGGAATTTTTTCGCGGAACTCTTCTGAAAATGTGCCATGCACTTCGGAGAAATTGACCCCGACTTTCTCGAAGACTTTGCCGCGCATAACGCTCATGACACCGCCGCCATTGAGGATCGAGCCAGATTCGTTAGGTTGATCAGTCTTTTCGCGCTCCCACGGTGTACGCTCGAATTTCGTATCGGCGCCTATTTCACTTTCCATGAGTTCAAATTCGCTGCAAATCGAATCGCGGAGCTCCTGAAACCAATTAGAGGCTTGTTGCTTACGTTCGTCCCACATATTGACTATCCTTTCGTTTGTCTAAGGGCTTCACCCAAAATCATTGATGTTGCATTCACAATATTAAGTGATCGCGCTTGTCCCGCCATCGGGATCACAATGCGTGCATGGGCGGCCTTGTGAATGTCTTCGGGAACGCCGGCGCTTTCTTGTCCGGCCAGTAAGATATCGCCATCTTGAAATTCAAAATCCGTGTAGGGCATGGCACCTTTTGTAGTCATGAGGATAACGCGCTGCCCATTAGTAGAGGCCTTGAAATCATCCCACGCATTATGGCGGGTATAGTTTACATGCTCGATATAATCCATGCCGCTGCGGCGGATTTTGCGCTCGTCAAAGGGAAAGCCGCAAGGCTCTATAATATGGAGCGGAGCCCCCATGCACGCGCACAG
>JBFHFW010000016.1:0-11470 GCA_041583395.1 Alphaproteobacteria bacterium | reverse complement strand
GATGCTCATACTTTCCTTGGTCAGGGTAGCGCGTTCATCTTCTAAAAGCTGTGAAATGGGACGTATGGAATCGCTCATGGTGCGTATTATAAGCAATTTTCAAAATTGCGCTTGAATTTATTTAAATGAAGCATTACACAATAAACCGCACACGCTTTACGCATGTGCCCCTGTGGCGGAACTGGTAGACGCGCCGGATTCAAAATCCGGTTCTTTCGGGAGTGGGAGTTCGATTCTCCCCGGGGGCACCATATTTTCATTGTAGTATGATTTATTTTTTTTGGGTAAAAGCCATGAGCTTTGCCTTGAGGGGTATTTTTACCCCTGAAAAGTAGGCGTTAATTGACCAAACGCATCTGGTCCGGCATTGGGATAAAATCGCGGAGATAGACTAAACCGTTAGGAGAAATGGTTTATTACGGAGTTGGTTTGCCCGGGGTTAGAGCGCCTCCGGCGTTAGAAAGATGTTCTCCAACTTTTGCCCAGTCAGCATTCATAACAACATCAGAGGTTCCGCTTAGGATTGTTCCCCCGGCATTAAGTGCGGTACCAAATGCTGTTGTACCAATATTCATAAGGTTTGTACCGAAACCGGCTTGTGCGCTAAGCGCTGTTGCTTTTGCTGCTCCGGCAACTGTTGTTGCGCCAACACCACTGGCAGCTGCTGCAAAAGCAGCGGGGGCTGCGGCCATTGTAATGGCTGTGCCTACGCCAAGAACGCCAACGGTTGTATAAATACCACTAACCGAGAAGGGGGTAATGCGATCCCATGTCCATTTGAGAATGCTTCTCGCTGCGCCTTTTGTTGCTGCTGCTGCGTTTTGTGCTGCATCTGATGCCATGTTCTTGCTCCTTCAAGTCGGTGCGGTCAAAGCCGCTAAATTCCGTGTTAATCTATTTGTATGTTCCTAGGATAACATAAAATTTTATTGAAATGCAAGTTTTTATGAAAACCCACTATAGAAGTTCCTTAAGGAATTGACCTGTATAGCTTTTTTTGCTTTTGCAGATATCTTCCGGTGTGCCGGTGGCAATGATTTTTCCGCCTTTATGTCCCCCCTCGGGGCCGATATCGATCAGATGATCTGCTGTTTTAATCACATCCAGATTATGCTCGATCACCACAACTGTATTGCCTTGATCAACCAGCTTATGCAGAACCTCGAGCAATTTACGCACATCTTCGAAATGCAGACCGGTTGTAGGCTCATCTAGAATATAAAGTGTTTTGCCTGTGGAGCGTTTGGAGAGTTCTTTGGCGAGCTTGACACGTTGCGCCTCACCACCTGAGAGTGTTGTGGCTTGTTGCCCGACCTTCACATAGCCTAGCCCCACGGCTTGCAGCGTTTGCATTTTATCGTGAATGGCGGGGACGGCCTTAAACAGCTCGGCGGCTTCTTCAACGCTCATATCCAGCACATCGGCGATCGATTTGCCCTTATATTTGACCTCCAGCGTTTCGCGATTATAGCGACGCCCGTGGCAAGTCTCACATGTCACATAGACATCGGGCAGGAAATGCATCTCGATCTTGATTACCCCGTCGCCGGAGCAGGCTTCACACCGCCCGCCTTTAACATTAAAGCTGAAGCGGCCAGCTTTGTAGCCGCGGGCTTTGGCCTCGGGCAATCCGGCGAACCAGTCCCGAATGGGGGAGAAAGCGCCTGTATAAGTCGCGGGGTTCGAGCGCGGTGTGCGCCCGATCGGGCTTTGGTCGATATCAATGATTTTATCAACGAATTCGAGGCCTTTGATCTCGTCATGCTCCAGCGGCATCGCCTTACTTTTCATCAGCGTGCGGCTGGCGGCTTTATAAAGCGTATCAATGGTAAAAGTGGATTTGCCGGAGCCCGAGACGCCTGTGACACAGGTAAAAGTGCCCAAAGGAATGGAGGCGCTGATATTTTGGAGGTTATTACCACGCGCGCCGATCACTTCCAGCTTTTGCCCTTTTTTGCCTGTGCGGCGGGTTTTGGGCACGGCAATTTCTTTGCGTCCGGTTAGGTAATCAGCCGTCAGTGAGTTTTTGGATTTCAGAACGGTATCAAGATCACCTTCGGCAACAATCTCGCCGCCATGGATGCCTGCACCGGGCCCCATATCGACAACATAATCGGCTGTGCGGATCGCATCTTCATCATGCTCAACCACGATCACGGTATTGCCAAGGTCGCGTAATCGTTGAAGCGTTTCCAGTAACCTATTGTTATCACGTTGATGAAGGCCGATAGAAGGTTCGTCCAATACATATAAAACACCTGTGAGGCCTGATCCAATTTGAGAGGCTAAACGGATGCGCTGGCTTTCCCCACCCGACAAAGTTCCCGAAGAGCGTGACAAATTCAGGTAATCCAGCCCGACATTACGCAGGAAAGTCAGGCGTTCATTGATCTCTTTGAGGATTTTATCGGCAATCTGGCTTTGCTGCGTGGTGAGGTGCGCATTCAAATCGTTAAACCAGTTATAGGCGTCCTCAATCCCGAGCGCTGTGATATCGGCGATTGTGTGATCCTTGATCTTAACGGCAAGTGCTTCGGGCTTCAGGCGCTTGCCCTCGCAAGCTTCACACGGCGCACTGCTTTGATATTTAGCGAGTTTTTCGCGCTGGGAATTGCTATCGGTTTCCAGCAAGCGGCGATTGAGGTTCGAAATAACGCCCTCAAAGGGTTTATTGCTCTTCCACGCATTTTCGCCTTTGCTGTGATAGACGGTCGGGATTTTTGTGCTGCCGGAACCATTTAAGATGATATCTTGATGCTCTGGCTTCATATCTCTCCACGGCACATCAATGGTAAAGCCGTAATGCTCACCGACGGCGCGCATCGCTTGACGGTAAAATCCAGCAAAGCCTCCCGCCCATGCGGCAATCGCACCATCTTCAAGGCTTAGCTCCGGATCGGGGATGATCAGATCGGGATCCATATACATTTGTGCGCCCAGCCCGTCACAGCGCGGGCATGCGCCGTGCGGGGAGTTAAAGGAAAAGAGGCGCGGCTCAATCTCGGCAATCGTGAAGCCGGAAACAGGGCAGGCAAATTTCTCGGAGAATAATGTTTGCTCCTGACTATCGGCATTTTCAGCAATGACCAGACCATCGGCAAGCCTCAAAGCGGTTTCAACCGAATCTGCCAAGCGGTTACCCAGATCATCACGGATCACAAGGCGGTCAACAACAACTTCGATATCATGTTTCAGCTTTTTATCGAGTGCCGGCACGTCATCAATTTCATACAGCGTGCCATCAACCTTCACACGCTGGAAACCTTGTGCTTGCAGGTCTTTAAATTCCTTGCGGTACTCACCCTTACGACCCCGCACAATCGGGGCAAGGAGATAAAGGCGCGCGCCATCACCCATCGCCATGATGCGATCAACAATCTCACTCACGGTTTGGGATGTAATCGGCTTGCCTGTAGCGGGAGAATAGGGAATACCCACGCGTGCCCAAAGCAGGCGCATATAGTCGTAGATCTCTGTGACGGTGCCGACAGTTGAGCGCGGATTTTTGCTGGTGGTTTTTTGTTCGATGGATATGGCAGGGGAGAGACCCTCAATGCTATCCACATCGGGCTTTTGCATCATCTCCAGAAATTGACGGGCATAAGCTGAAAGGCTTTCGACATAGCGGCGCTGCCCCTCGGCATAGATCGTATCAAAGGCCAGCGATGACTTGCCCGAGCCGGACAATCCCGTGATCACGATCAGCTTATCGCGCGGAAGATCAATATTGATATTTTTTAAATTATGCTCACGCGCGCCGCGTACTGAAATCTCTGTCAACATGGGGCTAGTTATAGGCGTGATCGGGGAGGATGATCAACGCTTTTTATTTAACTTTTGTCAGGTGATGGTGCCGAAGCTGGTTTTTTAGGGGCTTCTCCGCGCTCGGGTCTTAAACCAAGTTGTATGCGCTCTGCTTTTCGTGCGTGCATGGCATTTGATGCTAATTCAATGATATCTTGGATATTAGAGACATTGTCTGGTGTGACAATATGCAAGCCAGCACTGGCGCCAAGATACATTTTGTTTCCATTGATAATCATATATTGCTGGGCAACGGCTTCTTCCAGACGTCTAGGCATTTCTTGTAGATCAAGTTTGTTCGTGCGATTGTTGATAATCGCGCAGAATTCATCTCCCCCATAACGGGCAACAATATCTCCGCTACGTAAGTAATCTCTTAGTGCTTCTCCAGTCAGGCGTAATCCTGTATCACCATATTCATAGCCATGACCGTCATTCAGTAATTTCAGGTAATCCATATCTATGAAAACAACAGCAAGTTGCCCTTGTTTATGTTCTTTTATTCCGGCAAGAGCGCCTTTAAGATAGGCCTCAAAGGCTCTACGGTTAGGAAGGCCTGTAAGTGGATCGCAACTGGCAAGTTCCTCAAATTTTTTTGAAAGCGTGCCTTTTTGGTCTGCAATTGCAGACATAAGAGTAAAAGCGACCTCAAACGGAAGGTTGTCCTTGGTGTTTATGAGCGCGACCTGTGCCAGATCAACCTCTTCGTTAGAGGTTATGTGCTGAAGGCTGCTAATTGCTCTTTCGACATTTGGAATGAGCAAGGCATCGTTGAAGCGATTAAAGGCTTCAGATCTGTTTTCTGTGTTTTTTTCATTCATGGCTTTAAGGTGCTTATATATATTAGTATAATCTTAATTTCCAAGCTGTGCCAGCATTGACATAGCATTGAACAGGTTTTGAATGCTCTCTAATGCGTTTAAATTAGAAAAGCAAGATAAATTTATATGAGGATGAAATTTGTAAAGGGGCTTGTATAGGGGGTTTTAGCCGTTTATAGTAATTTTATAACCCATTTATACATAATAATAAAAGGAAGAGAATTTAAAGTGGCTGGAAGTGTAAATAAAGTAATTCTTATTGGTAATCTTGGCAATGATCCGGAAATTCGTAGTTTTCAATCAGGTGACCGTGTGGCAAACCTATCAGTGGCAACATCTGAAAGCTGGAAAGACAAGGCTACGGGTGAGCGTCGCGAGAAAACCGAGTGGCACCGCGTGTCTGTCCTTAATCAGGGGCTTGTGAAGGTGTGCGAAAACTACCTCAAAAAGGGCTCCAAAGTTTATATCGAAGGCCAGTTGGAAACCCGTAAATGGCAAGATCAAAACGGGCAGGATAAATACTCGACCGAGGTTGTGTTGCGTCCATTCCGTGGTGAGTTAACGATGCTTGATGGTCGTTCCGGGGGCGCAGAATCTGGTGGCGGTTTCGGCGGCGGCTTTGGTGATTCCCAAGGTGGCGGCTATAATCAGGGAGCACCCGCGCAGCCTGCCGCGGCAGCGCCCATTGATCAAATGGAAGACGATATCCCGTTCTAGGTTCCACGATAACCGGAGATTAGAATGATGCTGATCAGCTTTTTGATTTTCTTCACCCTGTTTTCCGGTGTCGGTGTCGTTTCCTATTTTTGGAAAAAAGATACGGTCGATGATTATTTTCTGGCTGGTCGTACCGTTCCGGCATGGCTGGTGGCGCTGTCTTTCGGTGCAACAATATCCAGCGGCGCAACTTTTATCGGATTTGCAGGTCTTGCTTATCACTCAGGTATTATAGCGGTAATCTCAACGGCTGCTTTGGTGGTCGGTGATCATGTGGGCTGGATACTTGCCGGAAATAAGGTGCGCAATCGATCCCAAGAAATTGGTGCTCACACTTACCCATCTTTGATTGGTAAACTCAGTGGCGATAATCACAAAATTGTTACGCTCATTACTGCTTTGCTCACTGTTGTTTTTCTTGGCGTTTATTGTGCGGCGCAATTGGTCGCAGGTGCAAAGATCGGTGTTGCGCTCTTTGATTGGGATTTTAATGCCTTTATCTTGTTGGGCGCAGGGATTTTACTGGCCTATTGCTGGGCTGGCGGGATTCGTGCATCTATTTGGACAGATACCGTGCAGGCCATTATGATTTTTGCCTCGCTGCTGATTTTGGTTGTGGTGGGTATTGATAAAATCGGTGGTTTGCCCGCGATGTGGCATACGCTCTCGGAAATTGATCCGGCACTGACCAATCCATTTAAAGATGGTGTGTGGGCGATTGCTGTCGGATGGTTCTGCTTTGGTGTGGGTATTTTGGGGCAGCCACAGCTCATGGTGCGCCATATGGTCACACGCTCGGAAGGCGACTTATTGCGTGCGCGGCGGATTTATTTGATCTGGCGCTGGAGTGTTCTGGCGCTGGCCTGCCTCAGCGGTATGGTTGCGCGCATTCTCATTCCTGCGGGTGAGGGCTTCGACCCCGAGTTATCCATCCCCGCGCTGTGGGAAGATCTATTGCCGCCTGTGCTAGTTGGTGTGCTTATTGCCGGTCTATTTAGCGCAACAATGTCTACGGCTGATTCGCTGTTGCTTTCTGCCTCTTCTGCACTGACGCAGCATATTATTCCGGCATGGCATAATTCCTATGCCCGTGCACGTTTGGGAACCATACTGATTATGGTGTTGATTGTCGGGATCGCTCTATTTGCAGATAAAGGCGTGCTGTCTTTGGTGGTCTTCGCATGGGGTGGCATGGCTTCCGCAATTGTGCCATTGGTCATTGTGAAACTCTTTGGTGCCAAACCCTCGCAAAAGCTCTCCATTATGATGATGGTTTCAGGGCTTGCTACAGCGGTGCTCTGGCGTTTCGGGTTGGAGCTTAATTCCACACTGATGGATCTCATTCCCGGTATGGCAGTTGGCTTTACACTCTTCGGATTGTCCCGTTTAATGCGGGCAGTATATTTTCCATGTTTTAATCAAAAGTGACATTTCTAAGAGCCTGATTTTCTTTTGTATGTGGTAAAGGGAGATCGGGCACTAATTTGTGAACAATATGTGCTCCAAAAGCCTCTATTAGCATTGTATATTGCGTATTCGGATCACACCACCCTTGTTCAAGAGCGTGTGCAAGAAATTTTTCTTGTTGATCAGCGTTGCTCTCCATATAAAGGCCGTTTTCATTGGGACGCTGATAGGGGAGATAGAGAACAATTTGCCGAGTGAATAGATCTTCCTCTTGGTTTTTGTATCTTTGTTCATGGTCAGCAATATAACATCCTTTTTCCCAAAGTTGCCTTTTGTAAGCAGCTGCGGCTTGCGATGCCATGAAAATATCTTTGTTAAGGCTTTTAAATTCAGTTGATAATGGAACGGAAGATTTTATGCCCTTGATGGCGTTGAGCAGAAAGAAGCTGCATTTAAGTAAAGAATTTGTAGAATGCCCTTGAGCACTTTGAAAGCTTTTGCCAAAGAAATATTCTTGATGAAAATCATGGCATTGCATAGAAGCGCTTTGTCCGCAATCGATTATTTCGGCAGGAATAAGCATGCTTCCGATATCAGGTAGAGGGTGAGTAAGCTGCGCTTTAAAGCGCTGTTTTAAATCGCCTTTGGTGTTGTTAAGAACTGACGTGGCATGACCCTGCATTACATGTTTCTCCTTAGGCGAGGTTTTACATAGCTTACCCTTGTGTTGTCAATAAAAAATTGGGCGTTGGTCTATTGTTATTAACCTCTAAAGTGCCCTCCCTTAAACCTTGCTGCTTATCCTCAAAATTGCTACACATAACGGGTTAAATTCAACCCTGAAAAAGATAGCAAAAATTATATGACTGACGTGGCTGCACCGACCGAAGAATTTCCAACTATTTCTCTCGAAGACGAGATGAAGCAATCCTATCTCGATTACGCGATGAGCGTGATTGTCAGCCGTGCTCTGCCTGATGTGCGTGATGGATTAAAGCCTGTGCACCGCCGTATTTTCTACGCGATGAAAGAAGGTGGTTATACCTCCGACAAGGCCTACAAAAAATCTGCCCGTATCGTTGGTGATGTGATGGGTAAATATCACCCCCATGGTGATTCGGCGATTTACGAGTCGATGGTACGTATGGCGCAGGACTTTTCCCTGCGTTTGCCCCTGATTGACGGCCAAGGAAACTTTGGTTCTATGGACGGCGATAGCGCCGCGGCGATGCGTTATACCGAGGCACGCCTTAACAAACCCGCCGAAGCCATTTTGCAGGATATCGACAAAGACACCGTCGATTTTCATCCCAACTATGATGACAGCTTAACCGAGCCTGATGTGCTGCCTTCCCGCATTCCGAATTTGCTGGTCAATGGCGCGGGCGGTATCGCCGTGGGGATGGCCACAAACATCCCGCCCCATAATCTGGGTGAGGTCATTGATGGCTGTTTGGCGATGGTTGAAAATCCCGATATCACCGTTGAGGAAATGATGGGCATTATCCCCGGGCCCGACTTCCCGACCGGCGCGATGATTTTAGGCCGCAAAGGTATTCACAGCGCTTACACCACAGGTAATGGCTCGGTCGTGATGCGCGCACGGACTTCGATTGAAGAGATTGGCAAGCGCGAGGCGATTATTGTCCATGAAGTGCCTTATCAGGTGAATAAAGGCAAATTGCTCGAGCGTTTGGGTGAGGTCGGGCGCGAGAAAATTGTCGAAAACATCCATGAAATCCGCGATGAATCCGACCGTGATGGCGTGCGCATTGTGATCGAGCTTAAAAAAGATGGTCTGCCCGAAGTGGTGCTAAACCAGCTTTACCGTCATACGGCGCTGCAAAGCAATTTTGCCTGTAACATGGTGGCGCTTCATAAAGGTAAGCCGCAAACCATGCTGGTGCGCGATATGGTTAAAGCCTTTGTGCAGTTTCGCGAAGAAGTTATCACGCGCCGTACGATTTATGAGCTCGGCAAGGCGCGCGACCGTGCGCATATTTTGGCGGGTCTGGCTGTTGCTGTGGCTAATATCGATGAAGTCATCGCGCTCATCCGCAATGCATCCAACCCGACGGAAGCCCGTGAGGGCTTGCTCGCCAAGCGCTGGGCAACACATGATATTGCGCCGCTCATCGAACTCATCGATGATCCCGAGCATGCTGTGGAGGCTGATGGCACATATCAGATGTCAGAAACGCAAGCTAGAGCCATCTTGGAATTACGCTTGCACCGCCTCACAGGGCTCGAGCGCGAAAAGATCAGTGATGAGCTCAAGGAAATCACAGATCAAATCGCCGAGTATCTCGCGATCCTCGCCAGCCGTGAGCGCTTGCTTGAGGTTCTCGTGGAAGAGCTGCAAGAGGTTAAGGAGAAGTTTGCAACACCGCGCCGTTCAGAGATGATCGAAGCCGAGTTCGAGCATGACATCGAAGACCTCATCCAGCGTGAAGAAATGGTGGTTACGATCACCCATGGCGGCTATATCAAGCGCGTGCCGCTGGATACTTATCGTGCGCAAAAGCGTGGTGGTAAAGGTCGCTCGGGCACCAATTTGAAGGATGAAGACTTTGTATCCGATCTCTTTGTGGCCTCGACCCATGCGCCGATCTTGTTCTTCACAAGCCGCGGTATTGTTCACCGCATGAAGGTTTATCAGTTACCGCTTGCGACACCGCAAGCCCGCGGTCAGGCAGTCGTCAATATGTTGCCGCTGGAAGAAGGCGAGAATATCTCCGTCTATATGCGCCTGCCGGAAGATGAAGACAAGTGGGATAATCTGGATATTATGTTCGCGACCTCTCACGGTTCGATCCGCCGTAATAAGCTCTCGGACTTCAAGAATATCCGTGCCAATGGCCTGATTGCCATGAAACTGGGCGAGGATGAAAAGCTTGTGTCTGTGAAGCTTGCCGATCCTGAAGATGATGTAATTCTTGCCACCCGCAAAGGTAAGGCGATCCGCTTCCCTGTCGAAGCAATCCGCGTCTTCGCCGGACGTAATTCAACGGGTGTGCGCGGGATTAAACTCGCACAAAAAGGCGATGAGGTTATCTCAATGTCCATTTTACCAAATGGTCAGGACCCGCTCTTGTTGACGGTGACCAATAAAGGCTTTGGTAAGCGCACACCGGCCAGTGAATATCGCGTTTCTGGGCGTGGCGGGCAAGGCGTGACCAATATGACGCTAACGGCCAAAAATGGCGGTGAGGTTGTTGCAACCTTCCCCGTCACCGATAGTCATCAAATTATGCTGGTGACCGATGGTGGGCAGTTGATCAGAACACCTGTTGAAACAGTGCGTACGACAGGTCGCGCAGCACAAGGTGTGACGATCTTCAAAGTCGCAGAAGGCGAAAATGTGGTCTCTGTAGCCTGGCTGATCCAGGATGATGAGGATGAAGAGAGCGCAGAGCTTGAAGAAGGCGCAGAATCCGCAGAAGAGAGTGTAGAAGAAGGCTCTGAGGAAGCTTCTGTCGAGGAAGAAGAGTGAGCATCATCTTCATAGGTATGTCCGGTTCCGGTAAGACGCATTGGTCAAAATTATTGGCCGAAGAGCTGGGGGTGCGGTGCTATGAGTTTGACGAGATTATTGGCAACTCACCGGAAATGTCTGCATTGCTTGAAAATATAGAGGGCGAAGATAATGCCGAAAAAATGGGGCATTATTTCGGGATGCCTTGGACAGATGGTTTTGAGGCCAAGGAAGAAAACTACCTCGCCATTGAAAGAAAAGTCATGTCGTCTTCTTATCCCTCGGGCAGTGTTTTAGATCAAACGGGTAGTGCGATTTACCATCCCGATGCACTTGGTGCTTTGGCAAAAACAAGCTTGGTGATTTATCTGGAGACCTCGGAAGATAAACAAAAAGAGATGTTTGAGACTTATATCTCTGATCCTAAGCCGGTATGCTGGGGCGGTGTTTTTCAGCCCCTAGACGGCGAAAGCAATGAAGCCGCATTGGAGCGCTGCTATCCTGAATTACTGCGTACACGCGCGGCACTCTATAAGAAATATGCTGATATTACAGTACCCTATAATGTTCATCAAAAGGCAAAGAGCATAAAAGAGCTGATGTCGTGGATAAAGAGTCACGCAGATTTGTGTGATACATTAAGCCCGCCAGCACGCATAGAAATAAAAGGATGGAAGATATGAGCAATAAAATCCACACGGCGATTTACCCCGGCACGTTTGATCCTGTAACAAAAGGGCATTTACATCTTATTCAGCGTGCTTCAAATCTGGTGGATCATTTGGTCATCGGAGTTGCCGAGAGCCGCAAAAAACGCCCGCTTTTTACATTGGATGAACGTGTCGAGATGTTGCGGGCTGATTTAGAAACAATGCAGGATAAAGGCTGTCAGATAGAAGTGCGCGGGTTTGATAGTCTCTTGGTGCATTTCGCACGCGATGTCGGGGCATCATCCATTGTACGCGGTCTGCGTGCGTCTTCTGATTTTGAATATGAATTCCAGCTCACCGGTATGAACGCCAAGCTTGATCCCGAAATCGAGACCATTTTTCTGATGGCCTCGGATAAGTGGCAATTCGTGTCATCCTCATTTGTAAAAGAAATCTGTGAAATGGGCGGTAATGTTGATCAATTTGTTACGCCACAGGTCGTAGAAAAGCTCAAAGATAAATTTTCTTAAAGAACAGCGCACGAAAAGCTTGACGCGTGCGCTCTAAATCCATATGTTTCCCAAGTCCGAAGAATG
>JBFHFW010000015.1:0-11827 GCA_041583395.1 Alphaproteobacteria bacterium | reverse complement strand
CAATTTGTTCTCCGCTGTTCCGCTTGTGGGTGATAGCATTGTGACATTGCTCTGGGGTGGTTTCTCCGTTGATAATCCAACGCTGAACCGTTTCTTCTCCTTGCATTATCTGATGCCCTTTGTGATTTTTGCTGTGGTGTTCCTGCATGTATGGGCGCTGCACATCACGGGTTCTAACAACCCTACAGGGATCGAGCCCAAAACAAAGAAGGACACTGTGCCGTTCCATCCTTATTACACAATCAAGGATAGCTTCGGGGTTTTGATCTTCTTGGCGGTCTATGCATATTTTGTGTTCTTTATGCCAGATAGTCTTGGGCATCCCGATAACTACATCCCTGCAGATCCGCTGGTGACACCGGCGCATATCGTGCCCGAGTGGTACTTCCTGCCTTTCTATGCGATGTTGCGTGCCATTACATTTGATATTGGTATTCCATTTACCGATATTGTGATTATTCCAGCTAAGCTTGGTGGTGTGATTGCGATGTTTGGTTCGATTGCCTTGCTGTTTGTTTTGCCTTGGCTTGATAGCCATCCATTGCGCTCTGCACGTTATCGTCCAATGTACCGTGCGGCCTTTCTGGCATTCACAGCGAACTTTGTTTTGCTTGGCTATATTGGCTCGCAAACGGCTGACGCAACATGGGGTCCTGTGCCGCTGAGCTTACTTGGCTTGTTGGCGACTGCATTTTACTATGGTTTCTTCCTTGTGATTTTGCCATGGCTTTCCAAACATGAAAAAGGCCGTGATTTGCCTCCAAGCATTCATCAGGCTGTATTAGATAAAAAGGCTGCAAAATAATGAAAAAAATTGCTCTTCTTACTCTGGCTGTTTTAACGGTTGCGCCGGCTACGGTTTATGCTGCAGGCGCTAGTGAACCTCTGCCACACCAGCATTGGCATTTTTCCGGCATGTTTGGTCAGTATGATAAAGCGGCCATGCAGCGCGGTCTTAAAGTCTACCGTGAAGTGTGCTCGGCCTGTCACTCGCTTGATCGCGTGAACTACCGTAACTTAACGGCGCTGGGCTACACAGAAGATCAGGTCAAGAATATTGCGGCTGAATATACTGTCATTGATGGTCCCGATGATGAGGGTGAAATGTTCGAGCGTCCTGCGCGCCCGAGTGATGCATTTGTTTCTCCTTACGCCAATGATAAACAAGCAGTTGCGGCCAATGGTGCATTGCCACCGGATTTGTCTTTGATGACAAAAGCCCGCCACCATGGGTCTGATTATGTGTATGGTATTCTGACAGGCTATGAAACCGGTCACCATGACGTACCTGAAGGTAAATCATGGAATAAATATTTCCCCGGTCATATCATTACAATGGCACCGCCTTTGTCTGATGGTATGATTGCTTATGAAGACGGCACACCCGAAACGCTCGAGCAATATGCAGCTGATGTTGTGAACTTCCTGACATGGGCAGCAGATCCACACATGGAAGAGCGCAAGCGCACAGGGATCAAAGTGATCTTCTTCCTGCTCGCTTTTGCCGGTGTGATGTATGCCTATAAGAAGAAAATCTGGGCTGACCTCAAAAAATAATCTTCCATTATTTCACCGTGGACGTTGTTAAATTCCGGTCTTACCTATGAAGATAGGCTGCGCCGGAATTTGCCTAGCTACGTTAAAATACTGTTCGCTTATTCATAGAAGTGCGTATTTATTTTAAGCCCCCTTCACGTTATACTTTTGTGAAAGGGGCTTAATTTTATGCGTGATACTAAAAACGAAGTGATCCATTTCTGGTTTGAGGAAGCCGAGCCTTCCCAGTGGTTTCAGCACAGTGAGTCTTTTACTGCCCGCATGCGTGAGCAATTTGCTGTTACTTACGATATGGCGATGGAGGGGCTTAGCAATCACTGGGCCAATGATCCCGAAGGAGCGCTAGCGCTATGTATCGTGCTGGATCAATTTCCGCGCCATCTTTTTAAGGGCACAGCCCGCGCGTATGAAAGCGAAGAGCGCGCCGTCTTAACAGCCAAGCAAGCCGTCTCACGTGGCTTTGATCAAATGCTGCAGCATGAACAACGTTTTTTCCTCTATATGCCGTTCGAGCATAGCGAGCAAATGCACGACCAAAAACGCTCACTAGAGCTATTTAAATCAATGCGGGATCTTAATCCGCTGGCCTATCATGTGGCGCAGCAAAAATTCGAGATCTTTGAGAAATTCGGGCGCTTTCCGCACCGCAATAAAGCCTTGGGGCGTGAAAATACGCCGGAAGAAGAAGCCTATCTAGAAGAAAACCCCAACGATATCAGGATCACTTATTAATGAGCCTAAAGCCACAAGATATCATTGCATTTTGGTTTGAAGAGATTTCTCCTCAGCAGTGGTATAACGGTGGTGAGGAGTTTGATAACCTAATCAAGGAGCGTTTTGAGGATGTCTATTTAGAGGCTAAAGCCGGCTTGTTTGATGATTGGGCAAAGACTGCAGAGGGTGCATTGGCGCTGTGTATTATTCTTGATCAGTTTCCACGCAATATGTATCGCGGTACGGCAGAGGCTTTTGCCACCGATCAAAAGGCACTGGGGATCGCATGGCAGGCCGTCACAGACGGGCATGATGCTTTTTTACCTCCCATGCAGCGCGCATTTCTCTATTTGCCGTTCGAGCACAGCGAGGAACTTGATAATCAAAAGCGTGCCTGTGCATTGTTCGGTGTGATGAAGGATATGCATCCTGAAGGGTATAAATATGCGCTGGCGCACCGCGAAGTGATTGAGAAATTCGGGCGCTTTCCGCACCGCAATAAAGCCTTGGGGCGTGAAAATACCCCAGAGGAAGACATTTATCTACAAGATCCAAACGCAGGTTTTTAAAGGAGAGATCATATGCATACGGAACTATTAAACACACTAGGTTTAGGGGATTGCACGGCAGGAGAGCTTGAATCCTTTAGCCCGATTGATGGTCAGAAAATCGGTGCTGCTCCGCTAACGCCTGCCTCGGACATGGATCAGATTGCCGCGCGCTCTGTAGCCGCATTTGAGCAATGGCGCAAAGTGCCGGCTCCTGTGCGGGGTGAGTTTGTCCGTCTGCTGGGTGAAGAGCTGCGTGCGCATAAAGAAGATTTTGGTCGCCTTGTCACGATTGAAAGCGGTAAAATTCTCTCCGAAGGGTTGGGTGAAGTGCAAGAGATGATTGATATCTGCGATTTTGCCGTGGGGCTTTCCCGACAATTATATGGCTTAACAATTGCATCGGAGCGCCCTGATCACCATATGCGCGAAATGTGGCATCCCTTGGGACCCGTTGGTGTGATTTCGGCCTTTAATTTTCCGGTTGCTGTGTGGTGCTGGAATGCAGCGATTGCACTTGTGTGCGGGGATTCGCTTGTCTGGAAGCCATCCGAGAAAACACCGCTCACAGCACTGGCTTGTCAGAAGCTCTTTGACCGCGCGGCCGAGAAATTTAAAAAGGCAGGTCACACAATCCCCGACCATCTTTCTCAAGTGATCATCGGTGAGCGAGATTTAGGCGAAGCTCTTACAGCGCATAAAGCTTTCCCGCTTATTAGTGCCACGGGCTCTGTGCCTATGGGGCGCGCCGTCGGGCAAGTCGTCGCCAAACGCATGGGGCGCAGCTTGCTCGAGCTTGGGGGGAATAACGCGATGGTAATTACGCCCTCGGCTGATCTGGATATGGCGTTGCGCGCAATCCTCTTTGGCGCTGTGGGCACGTGTGGGCAGCGCTGTACCTCAACCCGCAGATTATTCGTGCATAATGATATCTATGATCAGCTGGTGCCTGCGCTTACCAAAGCTTACGGGCAGGTGCGCATCGGTCATCCATTAGACAGTAATGCGCTGATCGGCCCTTTGATTGATGAGGGCGCATATGACCAAATGCAAGCCGCACTTAAGCAGGCGCAGACTGAGGGAGGGAAGATTCTAATCGGTGGTGAACGCGCCGAGGGCGTAGAGGGTGGCGCATATGTCCATCCGGCGCTTGTCGAGATGCAAAAACAAAGTGCAGCCGTTGAACAAGAAACATTTGCACCTATATTATACGTTATGCGCTATAGCGCTTTGGAGGAAGCGATTGCACTGAACAACGCCGTGCCGCAAGGGCTGTCATCGGCGATCTTTACCACCGATATGCGCGAGGGTGAGACCTTCCTCTCAAGTGTCGGGAGTGATTGCGGGATTGCCAATGTCAATATCGGGACATCCGGTGCAGAAATTGGCGGAGCCTTTGGCGGTGAAAAAGAAACCGGTGGCGGGCGAGAAAGTGGTTCGGATTCGTGGAAAATATATATGCGCCGCCAGACGCAAACGTTGAATTTTTCGGGTGAATTGCCTTTGGCACAGGGCGTGAGATTTGATTTGTAAATGATTTATCCACAGGCTGTGTACCGAAAAATATTTACGTAACTTATGAAATGACGGTAGAATTGAAGCTATAAGTAAAAAATTAGAAACCCAAAACAAAACAGGAGAATGCCCATGAGCGCACTTGGATCAGACGTTGCAAATTCATCAAGAGTGAGTGCTTTGCAGAAAAGACACCATCTTTTGGAACAACAAATTGAAGAGGCGCAGCGTAGTCCATCAGCTACGGATTTTTATTTACGAAGTTTGAAAAAGCAAAAATTGGCGCTCAAAGAAAAAATAGAGGGTATTAGAGAAGGTTCTGCCACGGCTTAACGGGGCTCGTGCCCCATAAAGAGGGGGAATAAAAGAGAAGCCTCAGGCAGTTAAAGGAGCGACCGGATCCCTGAAAAGATTCGGTCGTCTTTATTTAAGCGACAGCTTTTTGCCTTGCATGGCTGCGTAAGCCTAATATACACCCGCCCATAATCACAGCGAGTATTGCCGTTGCTACAGGCAGGGCAAGGACATGCACATGATCCATAGCAGGGCCAAGTAGAGCATTACCAATCAAGCCGCCAATAAAATAGATCAGGATCGAGATGGTCGAAGCATCTTGTTTGTCCTCATATCCCGAGGTGCTGGCGACAAAGGTATCACCAACAATGGTTAAGGCATAAAGCGCACCCCCCAGTAAAAAGGATAGGCTCAGGATATATGAATCAGGGCTGACATATGAGAGCGCAGCATTTAACAGGCATGTAACCATGATAAGAACCATTGAAACACCGTATTTCCCCATCGTGTCCATGAAATAGGAGAGGGGATATTTGGCCGCAATACCGCCCAGCAAAATGGCCGTAATGGCGGCAAGGGCGGTTTCTTTGTGAACGCCGACTTCTTCCAGATAGCTCGAGATAAAAGTATAAAAAGTTTCGCCCATATATCCGGCAATCAGACAAATAATCCAGATGGAGGGATGCTTTTTGATGATCCGCCCAAAGCTTTGTAAGCGTGAAAGACTAAAGACTTCATCATGAATGCCTTCCTTATCATAGGTGGGGTAAAAGAGCAGACATAGGCAAGCCACACCATAGGCTGCAACAATCAGCCACATGATAATCAGGCTGTTATCAAAGGTCTCGAAGAGCACAGCCCCCAGAAGATTGCCGACCAAGTTCATCAGCACATAAAGCCCGAAACTGCGCGCATATTCATTTTCGCTCGCGTTATGAACCAGTATAAGGCGTACATTTTGATGCCAAAAGGTGCTGTAAGCCGCTTGAAAAAGGAAGAGAGCACACCAACCCCATGCGAGATGCTGATAGATAAACAAAGCAATCACCATAGGAAAAATCAGTAAGGTGGTGCCGAACATAAATACACGGTTGAGCGATATGCGCGGTTTAAAGAGAAGATAAAGAAAAGCCAAAATACATGAGATAAAATCAATGGTAAAAGCTAGCCCCAAAAAAGAGTTCGACCAGCCAAGATCCAACACATTACGAAAGAGCGTGAGGTTGGTCATTGAAAATGTAGAGCTCACAAAAAACATAGCCAGCAATGCCGGCAATGTTTTGTTGATATGGGCGGGCAGAATTTTTTTCATGCCCTAATTTTGATCATAGCGCATGGTGGGCTCCCATTCCCCATTAAAGATGCAATCACGGCGGCTTTCTTGTGTTTCAGATTGTTGGGTGCGCGAACCCCATAAAGAGTTATCTCTCTCTGGGGTGCCCTCTAGGTAAACGGTTTGCCGTGGTATGTGTGATTGCTGGTTGAATCCCCGTTCGAGGTCATCGAGAGATTGTCTGCAATCTTCTACACCATGACTTGAATTTAGGATTCGTGCCTCAATACGATCAAAGCGATTATTCATACGATCGAAGGTTTGGTCTATTCGATCAAAGCAATTATTCATATGATCTAAGGTTTGGTCTATTCGATCAAAGCAATAGGCGAGAAAATCCTTTAACTCATCATAATCAATATCATCAGATTTTTTTGTCATCATATACTTTCTATACTTTTTGATTATTCATTCTCATCATCGTCACTGGGGCCAAAGATGCTTTCGGCGCTGGCATCAGGCATAAAGTTCGAGAAATCAAATCCGCCAGAACGCTCTGTAGGTTCTTCCGGTGGGTTCATAGCCGCTTCTTGCTGGGCAAGACGCTCTTTTTTCACTGCCTCAGGGTCTTTGCCTGCGGCTTTAAGAGCTTTATTATAAACAGATTCAAATTCCTGATAGCTGCATAAACCAAGATCTGCAGGATGGTTGGGCTTTAGCTCGGAGACACCGGCATGTGTGCGATCACGAAGAGATTGCACTGTTGGCTTTGTTGTACCGATCAGTTTGCAGATTTGGGCATCTGTAATCTCGGGATAGTGCTTAAGAATATATGCAATCGCATTAGGCTTGTCGGCACGCTTGGCTACGGGTGTGTAACGTGGGCCTTTGGCGCGTGATTTAACCGGTGGAAGAGAGCTCTTTGAGACTGTCAGTGAAGCTGTTTCATCGGCCTGACAACGGTCGAGCTCCTCTTGTGTAAGCTCTTTGTGCTCAACAGGGTTGCGACCAACAAGCCCAACGCCGATCTCGCCATTCGCCAAAGCCTCGACTTCCATTTCTGTCAGTGCTGTAAATTCGGCGATTTGCTTGAATGTCAGCATTGTGTTGTCAATCAACCATACGGCTGTTGCTTTGGGCATTAGAAGTGTACCTGTGAGGTCTGTTGCGGCTCTGGCCATGGTTTTATCTCCTTCAAATAAACTTTGTCTCGCGCCGAGGTGGCTATCAACCCCAAGGCGGTTCTCATAAGATCAATCATTCATGGGAACGTAAGTGTTATAGCCCTAAAGCAGGGTGCAATACAAGAAAATATTATTTTTGCATTTAAGGGGATATCGGATTATCTTGATAATATGTTCGATGAAGACCTTCCCAAGCCAAAAACAACAGAATTTCCCCGCAATCTTGATAAGATGTCTGTTGATGAAATCACAGCCTATATCGAGGAGCTCAAGGCCGAGATTACACGTTGCGAGGCCGATCGCACGCAAAAGCAAAGCTCTATGAGTGCTGCAGATGCATTGTTTAAATCTTAACCATTTAAAATTAAAGTAAAATCATGAGAATAGAAGAAGATATAAAACTTGATTTTAAGGATGTGTTGATCCGCCCGAAGCGTTCCACACTGGCTTCACGCAAGGATGTTGATATTTCCCGCGATCTTAAATTTAAATGGAGCAATCTTGATTTTACCGGCGTGCCGATTATTGCGGCCAATATGGATGGTGTGGGCACGTTCGAGATGGCGCAAGCATTTCGTGAGAACGGCAATGGCTTAACCGTGGCACTGCATAAGCACTATCCGCTTGAGGATTTAGTGTCTTATTTCTCCGAATATGGAGGGCGTGATGTGTGGTATTCCATCGGTTTGGCTGGGGAGGATCGCGAGAAGCTTAAAGCCTTCCTTGATAGCGCCTCGCAAAAAGAGGGCAAAGGCATTGAGAAAATATGTATCGATGTCGCCAACGGCTATAGCGAAAATTTCACCGACTATATTAAATCTATCCGTGATTTCTTGCCCGAAGGTATTGCGATTATGGCGGGTAATGTTGTGACAGGTGAGATGGTTGAGGAGCTGATCTTGAGCGGTGTCGATATCGTCAAAGTTGGCATTGGCCCGGGCTCTGTTTGTACAACACGCAAAATGACTGGCGTTGGCTATCCGCAGCTCTCAGCCATTATCGAGTGCGCAGATGCGGCGCATGGTCTGGGTGGGCATATTTGCGGCGATGGTGGCTGCACGGTGCCCGGTGATGTCGCTAAAGCTTTCGCAGGCGGTGCGGATTTTGTTATGTTGGGCGGTATGTTGGCTGGCCATGATGAGGCCGAGCAAGAAATTGTCGAAGAAGATGACGGCCAGAAATATGCGATCTTCTATGGGATGAGCTCTGATACTGCCATGACCAAACATAAAGGCGGCGTGGCGGAATACCGCGCGTCCGAGGGTAAAACGGTCAAGGTGCCCTATAAGGGCTCGATCCATAATACGCTACAGGATTTGCTGGGTGGCGTGCGCTCGACTTGTACCTATGTTGGCGCGCACCGTTTGAAAGAGCTCACTAAACGTACGACCTTTGTGCGCGTGACACAGCAAATCAATAACATTTTCAGTTAAAAAAGTTTTTGAAAGGAACAGGGACATGACTGCCGATATTGAACAACGCCTACGCGAAACATCAGAGCATTGCTTTAATTGCTACCAAAAATGGCAAGGCAATAAAAAAGACGGCGCGCTGCGCAGTGCGCTCGAAGATGCGGTTCATGAGCTACGCAAAACCGCGTCGCGTATCGAAATTGAGCTCGCCGTCGGTGATGGCAGCGGCAGCAGAAACACAATGAAGCCGCCCGCAAACCGTCATGCCAAAAAGAAATCCGGTGAGAGACAAGAGCCGCAAGAAGCACCTGCAGAAGAAGCTGCAGAGGCACCCAAAGAAGCACCGAAAAAAATAACGATTAAGAAAAAAGCAGTTGGTGAAGAATAATCACTAACTCCGGTCTTTTAATTGGCGGAGTTCTGCAAATTTTTCAGCCGATCCCGCGCGCAGGAATACATTTGTCTTTTTTTCCATCCCCAATGTCACGGGAATGGTCGGCAGGTTCTTGGAGCGCAGTGCCAGAACCTCCTTCATGCGTGCTTGTAAGGCGGTATTATCAGGCTCAACCTGCAGGCAAAACCCGCCATTGGCTTGCGTATATTCATGTCCGCAATAAATCCGCGTTTCATCGGGCAGTGCCATAATTTTTTGAAATGAATCCCACATCTGCGCGGCCGTTCCTTCAAAAAGCCGTCCGCATCCCATGGAAAATAGCGTATCTCCGGTAAAAAGCGCATTTTCACCTGTGAAATAAAAGCAAATCGCATCAAGCGTATGTCCGGGTGTGCGAAGGATGTGTGCTTCATGCCCGTCAAAATCAAAAACCTCACCAACATTTTCCGGCGCGATGAGTGTTGCGCCCGTGCGCTCTAAAATCTCTGCATTGCCATTGGTGTGATCCCAATGATGATGCGTGTTGAGCACATAATCGCACCGTCCGTTATAGCGCGCTTCAAGGGCGTCTAAAACAGGTGCGGCTTCACCCGGATCAATGACCGCCACGGCACCGCTATCTGCGCGCAGGATATAGGCGTAATTATCGCTCAGGATGGGAAGTATCTCAATGTCCATACGCAGAGTTTAGGCTTTGAACTCCGTTGTTTCAAGTGCATCAGCCAAGCGCATGTCTGCGCTACCGGGTTTGAGCGGCTTTTGCTGGCTCGCATGCGGTGCCCAGCCGATCAGGAAAATAATCTCGAAGCTCGCTGTGATACGCCCGTCTTGATCGGGGAAATGTTCTTGATAATAACGTGCGGCCTCCATAAAGAAGTCCCGCCCTGTATAACGCTTGTCGCGTGCGCTGATGATATTGCTTTCGCCCATCGCGCGGAGATCACGGATGAGAGCGAACATATTCTCATAGCTCACGCTCAGGATATCTGAATCCACAACAGGAAGCGCAAAGCCTGCGCGTTGCAGCAATCCGCCCATTTGCGGTTTATCGGCAAAGGGAAAGACGCGTGGACTGGCGCCATCGCGCAAACTCATCTCTGCATGCATAAGAGACGTGCGTAGCTCGCGTAATGTTTCCCCGCCCAGCATCGCCGCAACGAAAAGCCCGTCATCTTTGAGCGCGCGGCGTATTTGGATCAGTGCGCCGGGAAGATCATTCACACTATGCAGCGCAAGATTAGACAGCGCGATATCAAGAGACTTCTCTTTAATCGGTAAAAATTCTTCATCCGCAATAAAGGAAGTATCATTCACCCCCTCGGTGATATCCATGCGCAGCAAAGATCTGACCTTATCATAGCGCGTTGTGTCGGCACTGCCGATTTGCAGCCCCAAGGGAAAGTCGCGTGTGATATCGCCTAAGCGTTCATTGATCTGCTTTCCTGCCCATTCGCGCAGAAAATTGCCATCACCGGAGGCGCGTTTGCGTACAAGTCGCAGGCGCGTACGGTCAAAAAGTGCAATATCCTTTGTATCATCCATGCGCTAAGCTATAGTCACAATCATGGAGCAGGTAAAGACCAAGGTAAAACAAATTGCGATGATGGCGGTTGATACGCTTTTGCCGCCGCGCTGCGTGGTGAGTGGCGAGGCTGTCGATCAGCAAGGCATGCTTGCGCCCTCGATATGGGCGGATCTGGATTTTATCAGCGATCCTTTTTGCGGGTGCTGCGGCGTGCCTTTCGATTATACGGTGGAGGAGGGGCTGCACTGTACCGAATGTCTCGATCATCCGCCGCTCTATCATAGTGCGCGTGCACCGCTGAAATATAATGACGCCAGCCGTGATATCATTTTGGGGTTTAAACATGCGGATAAGACGCTGGCGGTCAAAGCCTTTACGCCTTGGTTGACCCGCGCAGGGGCGCAAATGCTGGCAGAGGCTGATGCGCTGATCCCTGTGCCGCTACATTATACGCGCCTTGTGCGGCGGCGCTATAATCAGGCTGTTTTGATTGCCAATGAGATTAGCACGGCCACAGATCTTCCTGTTTTATCACACGTCTTAAAACGTATTCGCGCTACGCCGTCGCAAGGGCATTTATCCCCCACAGAGCGTCGCAAAAATGTCCGTGCGGCCTTTGCCGTGCCGGAAAAATACAAGGCGCAGCTCAAAGGCAAAAATTTGATCCTGATAGATGATGTATTTACCACCGGCGTCACCGCCGAAGAGTGCACCAAAGCCCTTAAAAAAGCAGGCGCAGCACGTGTCGATGTTTTGACACTGGCGCGTGTGTGCAAGGCGGGTCATATGGCGCTGAAATAGATTGACATAATGAAAATAGCGCATTAGGTTACAGGTCTTATGGACGATTTATTACCTCATTCACCTCCTCAGGAAATTATCAAAAATTGCCAAGAAGCAGGCAAAAATCTTGCTGCATCCTTTCAGGCAAAGGGTGTTGATATTAAGAGCAATGCAGGATGGCTGGATTTCACATTTGTTAAGTCCGAAGTTCGGCAATTAAAAAATCTATTTAATCAGCTCTCTTTTTCGGATTTTTATCAGTCCTGGAGCAAGAGCTGTCGGCAAAGACTGGTTGAAGAGCTATGCGGTGATGATGCATTTGTTCAGACTGCGATGAATTGGAAAAGTGCTGATTTAGACACAAAATTCTCTTTATTGGAAAAAGTAGCAACAGGTGTTGGTCGTATCTTTAGCCGTGATTCCTCTTTATTTACGCCAAGATCGACGAATATAATTTTGCAAGATAAAGAGGGTGATCAGGCTTATATGCTGAGGGGACGAACAAAACCAAAACTGGCGTATTGGGCAGCCGATATTTTTATGAATTCAAGTAAAGAGGCAGGCTTTGATGATTTTTATATCGCTTTGAATACGATATTCCATGAAAGTCTGCATGTCGTACATCTCT
>JBFHFW010000014.1:0-12016 GCA_041583395.1 Alphaproteobacteria bacterium | reverse complement strand
CAAACTATCATCGCCGCGCACCGAGTAATTCCCCAAATGCGGATCACCATGAATAACGCCGTAATAATAAAGCGGCACATACCATGCCCGAAACATATTCATCGCCAAACGGTTACGCTGCTCTTGCGGGGCATCAACAAAATTCAGGATTTTATCTCCCTCAAGCCACGTACTTGTCAGCAAACGATCGGTCGAGAGATCATCAACCACCTCCGGCACATGAACATACGCCTCATCACGCAACATATAAGCATAGAGTTTACACTGTTTTGCCTCGCGCCGGTAATCAAGCTCCTCATAAAGACGCTCCGCCAGCTCGGCATGAATATCACCCGTTTTAATCGATTTATCGTATTTCTCGTACAGTGAAAATATCAGCTTCAACTGCCCCAAATCAGCCTCGATTGCTGACGCCATATCAGGATATTGCAATTTGCACGCCAACAAACGCCCGTCTTGCGCAATAGCCTTATGTACCTGCCCCAGACTTGCCGCTGCTGCGGCCTCTTTTTCAAAAGACTGGAAGCGCTGTTCCCACCCTGAACCAAGCTCTGTTTTCATGCGTCGACGCACAAACGGCCATCCCATCGGCGGCGCATTGGATTGCAGCTCTTGAAACGCCCGCGCATATTCGGGCGGTAAAGCCTCGGGGATCGTAGCTAGAATTTGCCCCACTTTCATGAGTGGCCCCTTGAGATTCCCCAAAGCCACCATCAGCTTATCTGCATGAGCGTCTTTCTCGATATTACGACCCAGATATTTCTCACCCGCCAGCGTCGCCGCCAAGCTCGCCACCGCGCCCGACACCTGCCCGTAACGCTTCAAACGCGTACCAAACCTGTTTTCATCTGAAATTTTGTCGTTATCCTGATCCATAGCATTATATGTGGCGTTTTCCATGCGACAAGTCCAGAGCAAAAATACAATCCCTCTTCCATTCTCTCAAAAATTCCGGCACTCTTAAGGAATGAGCACAAACGACATAAAAGACGCCATTTTATATGCAGCCCTCCCCAATGTGGCCTTTGACGGATGGGAGTGGAGCGTAATCCTAAGCGCGGCAGAGCAAGCCGGCTATAGCGATCAAGATGCACGCACAGCCTTCCCTGATCAAATCCTCGATGTACTGGATCATTTTTCCGATATGGCTGACCGTGGCATGATGGAAGCTCTACAAGACATCAACCCCGATGATATGCGCGTGCGTGACCGCGTCCATACGGCACTTATGGCACGCTATCAATGGCTTGCACCCCACAAAGAAGTCGTCTCTGTCAGCCTGAAATTCTGGGTGATCCCAACGCGCAAACCCCGCGCCGCACAGATTGTCTGGCGCACGGCTGATCACATTTGGGACTGGGCGGGCGATACCGCAACAGATTATAACCGCTATACCAAGCGCGGCCTCCTAAGCGCGATTATCGTGCCAACCACCTTGGTTTGGATTAATGACACAGATCCGGATATGCGCAAAACCCGTCAGTTTTTAGAAGACCGCATCGCCAATGTTCTACAAATCGGTGGGGCTTTTGGTAAAATTCTGGGTAAAATCAAAGGACATTGCGGATAAATCATGAAAAAACACGCATTTTTAATGATTTTATCGGCATTTTTTGTGTTTTTAAGCGTAAATAACGCAAAAGCAGGCATTATCGACTTCTTTTTCCCCTATCTCAAAGCGCCTACTTACGATCCATACCAAACATTAGAAGCACCCTTTGCCGACAATCCATCCAAACCCGAAGAGGTCAATATCGCGCAACGCCTCAAGCAACGCCCCGAAGAAGCCGTCCCCCTCGACCAGCCCCATATCGCGCTCAGCAGCGTTGCAAACTGGGTTGTAACCGCGGCTTCCAACGCCATGAGCTTCGACGCACCGGACTACCGACAGGACTTGGTTGAGAATTTGGTGTATTTTGAAAAAAACGGCCATGAAGAATTTCAAAAATTTTTACGCGAAACCGGAATTGGCGAGACCCTTACATCCAATAAATTTTATCTGCGCAGCTTTGTCGAACACACCCCCTTACTCCTAAATCAAGGGGAATCCGGCGGTTCCTACCACTGGCTTTTTGAAGTCCCGATGATGATCACCTATATGGATCGCCGTATGAAAGACTATAAGGGCGTCCGTCCCCTCAACCAACGCCTGACACTTAAAGTCCAGGTCGGCCGTGTAGCAGATAAAAACGCACCCGAAACCCTGCAGATTGAACACTGGTCGGGCAGCATCAAAAAAGCTGATGATAAATCATAAATAAAGCTTTTCCTGATCAAAAGCTCCTCTATGATTACCCTCATTCAAATCAAGTTAACCATGCCCAACTGTCAGGAGTATTTACGCCTATGTCCGATCCTATGACCGAAAATGTCACGCAATTCCCTTCCGAAACCGATCACGAAGAAGCCAATACAAATAGCTCCGCTGATGAAAGTAGCACGCAAGATGTCGGCGGTGTGGCCGGACAACGCCTTAAAAGCTTTATTGAACGTGTGGAGCGTCTTGAGGAAGAGAAAAAGATTTTGGCTGAAGATATCAAGGAAATCTATGCCGAGGCCAAAGGCGTGGGCTTTGACACAAAAACCATCCGTAAGCTGATTTCTCTACGCAAAATGGAACCCGAAAAACGTAACGAGGAAGAAGAACTTCTCGACCTCTACAAAAGCGCAATTGGGATGATTTAACCCCCATACCTGTCATTGCGAGCATCGCGAAGCAATCCAAATATATAGTCATTCCATTTTAAAATAGGACACTCTGACAGCCGTCATTCCCCGAATGCGTTTTACGCATTCTAGGGGAATCCATGGATCGCCCTAGAATTGCAAGGCAATTCAGGCGATGACGATATGTCCTATTCTTATTAAGAATCACTATAAAGAACGATGAGTGGATTGCTTCGTCGGCCCTGCCTTCTCGCAATGACGCTCAAAAAGCATCAAATCACTATCTCTACACCTCTATGGCACTTCGGTGAGTTGATTCATAATCAAACGCTTGGCAGGCTTGATACGGTTCCCCAGTACCAACAAGGCCTTCCGTGCGAATTTTGCGCGCGGTGAGGTCTTGGTATAAAGCTTCACAAGCGTATTTGTCCCGTGATACATCGGCGCACTTGCATGGCGATGCTGGCTGTTATAACGCTCAAGCGCACCCAAGCCGCCGAGCGCTCCACCCACTTGCAAATCCGCCTTGATCGCTTCGGCCAATGTATGTGCCCCACGCAGCCCGAGGTTAAAACCATGTGCCGTCACCGGATGCATCCCGACCGCCGCATCACCGATCAGCACAAAACGCTGCGCACAAAAACGGCGCGCAAAAGTCGACACAAGCGGATAAGGAAAGCGCTTGGAAGAGAGCTTCATATCCCCGAACTGCCCGTCAATGCGCCGCTGCACATCGGCGGAGAACTCTTCTTCACTCATCGCCATCACATCATCGCTTTCCTCGGAATTGAGCGTAATCACAACGGACACTTCCTGATTATTCATCGGCAAAATCGCCAGCGTACGATCATAATGGAAGCACTCATAAGCCGTATATTCATGATCGCCCGTAATATGCATCGTGCACACAATGCACGTCCGCCCAAAATCAAGCATAGAGGTTGAAATCCCCATCATGCGGCGTGTCGCCGAAAAACGACTATCGGCGGCGACCAACAAAGAAGCCTCCAACCGCGCCCCGTCCTTAAGCTCAACCCAGCCTTTTTCCTGATCCGTGCCGATCGCAGAGACCTCTTTCTCGGTAAGGAAATGGATATTTTTAAAGCCTTTCACGGACTCATAGGCCGCCTTACGGATCATGTTATTGGAGATCATAAAGCCGAGATTATCCTCACCGGCCTCTCTGTGATCAAAATGCAGCGCATAATCGGAATCTCCGTTAAGCACCTTCGCCGTTTTAATCAAAGCAATGCGCTCCTTAGGAATACGCCCCCACATATCCAGATCATTCATCAGCTTATGCGACATATGGGTGAGCGCAATCTCCCGACCGTCATAAGCCGGATCAGCCAAGGCGCCCTCGGGCTGGCGCTCGATCAAAGCGATCTGCAAGCCACTATCCGCCATCTCGCGTGCAAAACTAAGCCCCGCAGGCCCCGCACCAATCACAATAATATCGTAATCCATCATGCACTCCTCAATGCTGCCCCACCCTTATATAGCACAATGGCTGTTTTTCAACCAAAGACATGCAAATTCAGCAGCGTTCTTTTCTTGCTTTTTTCTGATATGCGCTGTACAAGACCGCAGCAAGCAAAAGAAAGACCCCGACCACATGACTCAAAATCTACGCAATATCGCGATTATCGCGCACGTTGACCACGGAAAAACCACGCTGATCGACAGCATCATGCAACAAAGCGGCATGTTCCGCGACAATCAAAAAGTACAAGAACGCGCCATGGATAGCGGCGCTTTGGAACAAGAGCGCGGCATTACAATTTTAGCCAAACCCACTTCCGTTGAATGGGAAGGCACACGCATCAATATTATCGACACACCGGGACACGCCGATTTCGGTGGCGAGGTTGAACGCGTCCTTCACATGGCAGACGGCGTAATTTTGCTGACCGATGCCGCCGAAGGCCCCATGCCGCAAACAAAATTCGTGCTGGGTAAAGCGCTCAAACAAGGCCTCAAGCCCATTGTGATCATCAACAAAATTGACCGACCAGACGGTCGCCCCGAAGAAGTGGTTGATGAAGTCTTTGATCTTTTTGTCTCTTTGGATGCCAATGACGAGCAGCTCGACTTCCCGATCCTCTATGCTTCCGGACGTGATGGCTGGTGTGTAGCAGACCTCAATGACGAGCGCAAAAACCTGCATCCGCTCCTCGATCTCATCCTCACCCATGTCCCCGCACCAGCAGTCGAAGAAGGCAAACCTTTTGCGATGCTGGCCACTTTGCTGGATTCAGATCCGTTCTTGGGGCGCTGCCTGACTGGGCGCGTTTTACATGGATCAGCCAAGGTAAACGACACTGTCAAGGCCATGAATTTGGACGGAAAAACCGTTGAAAACGGCCGTCTCTCAAAACTCATGATGTTTAAAGGCACCGAGCGCGTTCCGGTTAATGAAGTCCACGCAGGCGATATTATCTGTATCGCCGGCCTCACAAAAGCATCCGTGTCCGATACAATTTGTGATCCCGCGGAAACCGTACCTTTGGAATCGACCCCGATTGACCCACCTACAATGGCGGTGATGATCTCGGTCAATGATTCGCCTTTCGCCGGACAAGAGGGCACAAAAGTGACCTCCACCATGATCCGTCAACGCCTCCTCGCCGAAGCGGAAACCAATGTCGCCATTACATTCAAAGAATCCGAAGGCAAAGACAGCTTTGAAATCGGCGGTCGTGGAGAGCTTCAACTCGGCGTCCTCATCGAAACCATGCGCCGCGAAGGGTTCGAGCTTTCAGTCTCCCGCCCCCGCGTGCTTTATAAGGAAGAAAACGGCCAGCGCCTTGAACCAATCGAAGAAGTCACCATTGATGTGGATGAAGAATATGCCGGATCAGTCGTTGAGAAAATGAACCGCCGCAAAGCCGATATGATCGATATGCGCAGCGCCGGAGCCGGCAAAACCCGCATCATCTTCCATGCGCCATCACGCGGCCTGATCGGTTATCAAAGCCAATTCCTGACCGACACCCGCGGCACAGGCATTATGAACCGTGTCTTCTACACCTATGCACCATACAAAGGCACCATCCCGCAACGTCATTACGGCGCGCTAATCTCCAGCGAAACAGGAACGGCTGTCGCCTACGCGATCTTCAACCTGCAAGACCGTGGCGTGATGTTTATCGGGCACCAAACCCCCGTCTATAAAGGCATGATTGTTGGCGAACACAGCCGCGATAACGATCTGGAGATCAATGTGTTGAAGGGTAAAAAGCTCACAAATATGCGTGCCTCCGGCTCCGATGAGGCGGTTACTCTAGTTCCGCCCCGTAAAATGAGCCTTGAGGAAATGATGGCTTATATCAACGAGGACGAGCTGCTAGAGGTCACGCCGAAAAGCCTACGCCTACGCAAAATCTACCTCGAAGCGCATGAGCGTAAAAAAGCCGCCCGCGCTGCAGAGGCGGAATAAAAATTCTTGACGCTAAAAACAAAAATTTGCTTTATGTAACATCATAAAGAAAGCGATGTTATGTATTCAGGCTCTAAATTCAACCCATCACAAATCAATCCCGATTATTGCGATGCACGCATTGCATTTGCAAAAGCCCACGAACATCAAGCTCTTCAAGTAGAACGAGAGCTCCGCCAAATATTTAATCAAAAAAATATCTTTGTAACACCAGCCATACAATATAAGGGCTCAGATCGTTCCGCTCTCAAACTACACCTACAAATTTCAGATGGTAACCGCGTTAATGACCATGAATGCCATAAACTTGTTAATGCAGCAAAAGAAATTTACGCTAAAATTTATAAAAATGACGACGTCTATATGTCAGCAGAATCCTTAAGCCTTATGCCAGCAGGTGATAGCCTTAAATATCTTGTTGATCAAATGCTTGCTCTACGCTACGGCCACAACAATTACCGCGTAGATTTTTTTGAGTACGCCCCCATAAATTTTTTTGATCTTGCACCACTTTTACCTGTTTATGAACTTGTCGTCACCAATGCTTATGAAACAAATAGACTACCTGATGATGATATCGAAAAAGCCCTATATAACCTAGCAGGTAAAAAAAGCTGGGAAGAAGATATTCTACCACAAGAGGTTCTTGATTCCGTTATGAATATGGCAAAAACATTTAGACCATATAGGGTTTTCATTCCTGCTAATGACATGATTGTTGATGACTGTGATCCTTTCTACAGCCGTGGCTTCACACCAGATGACCATCAACCAAACTAAAAAATTTTCTTCCATTTCTCATACGCTCTGCTATAAACACCGCGCCGGTCGCAGCCCCTACCCGGCCAGAGGAAAACTCTAGATCCCCCTCCCAAAAAAAGCATGCGCCTGCGCAAAATCTACTTTGAGTCACATGAGCGTAAGAAGGCCGCCCGCGCTGCAGAGGCGGAATAGCATACTGGTAAATTAAACTATAATTTCACTGACTATAAATCGAGCGCATTTGCCCATATTTGCGCCGAACGCGCGCCGTACTGATCTGGAAGCTCTTGTATTATCCGTTCCGTGTGTTCAGCCATATCCCTCGGAGAATAGCACTGCATTATATAATCATATAATGCGATATATCTTTGTGCAGCCACAGCCCCATCGGGGTTTTCAACGCAAGCCAAGCGAACGCTATCATGCCAGTCCTTACTCCCGAATAAAGACGCATCGGAACTATTCTTCAGAAAACACCTCAATGTATCATTGAAGCCCTCTATTTTCTTTATATCCTCTGGATATAGTTTTTGAAAACTCTGGTTAAGAATATATAAACTAAGGTTTTCCTCTACCTTCAGCACAACACTGACATCACCTGATTGAGGATCATACCTCAAATCCGACTTATATATAAAATCATCACCGGGATGCCCGATAGAGCCATCTTTATATTCAAATATACCGACATGATATGTTTTTGCTCCCGGGAAAAAGCCATCCGGATATGCGCTCTGCGCATCGCGTTTTTGAACGACGTTCCGCACAGCTTCATTTTGAAATAAAGCACCCCCCATATATAAAGCAGCAAACTTGACCAAATCTCTCGCTGTAGATTTAAAACCACCTGCTGCCCGTGTATTTGTCGTGATATTAGACGGCATTTCCCGAGCAATACGCTCTTCACCCACATAATTATATAATGGGCCATCCAGACCATAACCTCTGGCGACATTTTTTACTGTTTCATATAAAACCCGATGGTCGCTTTGCGTATATGTATGGGGGAGATCACCCAATATTGTCTCTTTTACCACAACATCAAATGGCTTGCCTGTTATGGCCTCTACAATCATAGCAACCAAATCATAACCAAAGTTACCATACCTCATTTCGCCAAAAGCCTCGCCCTGCCTCTTTTGCGTTGTACAAACAATATCAACCAACCCAACAGGATCATCACCAGAACGACGAAGCACATCGAATGCCGCATTTTCATTGCGCGCACCCAGTCCATGCGTATGGTTTAATAAATGATACAAGTTAATAGGATAACGTTCGGTATCAGCATCTATCTCGGAAAATAGCTCCTGACATCGCTGATTAGAGAAATACTCCTTTAAAGCCGGCATAAAATATTTTAACGGTGTCTCCATCCCGTTTGGAAACCATCGGCTTACAGCTAAATTAGCATCATCCCCTGCCGTTTTCGTGATATTTTCATTATGTAGCGTTAGCTCGTTATCCCACAATTTCAGCAAAGTCGCCGCCGTGAATTGCTTTGTAATACTCCCCACGCCACAAATCGTGTTTTCATCAAATATCGACGTTAAATCAAAAAAATCACTTCTTCCCTCAGCTATAATTTCAGGTTCATTACGGGCATTGCCATTGACCCGATAAACGACCTGACCTATGCATATCGGTACTTCCTGCAACATTCCCGCAGTATCATATTTTGACAACACAGAGTAATCCAAGATCATAACGCACAAGAACCTTGTCCCAAAAAACACCAATAAAATTTCAAAAATTAAGTAAACGTGGTTATATTAGGTTAAAAAGTTTTTCCAATTCAATTTATTTCTCAATCAAAATATGATTATTTTCTTTGTTTTGGTAAAATCTACTGCTATAAGCAGCGTGCCGGTCGCAGACCCTACCCGGCCAGAGGAAAACTCTAGATCAAAACAAGGAACAAGAACCATGAAAACATTAGTCGTTTGCTCCGGCGGATTGGATTCCGTGACTTTGGCTTATAAAGTCGCCAAAGAGCATGAGCTTATTGGCCTGATATCCTTTGACTATGGCCAGCGCCATAAAAAGGAGCTGGAATACGCGGCACGTACAGCCCAAGATTTAAACGTACAGCACTCTGTGATCGATATCTCCCATGTCGGTGCGCACCTCACCGGATCAGCACTGACCGATAATGTCGATGTGCCCGACGGGCACTACGCCGAAGACAGCATGAAAGCCACTATCGTCCCCAACCGCAATGCGATTATGCTGGCTATTGCTTACGGCATGGCGAGCGCTCAAGGTGCCGATGCCGTTGCCACAGCCGTCCATGGCGGTGATCATTTCATCTACCCCGATTGCCGCCCGGAATTCATTAAAAGCTTTGCCGCCATGCAAAACCATGCGCTTGAGGGCTATGCGGAGATACAGCTCTACACACCGTTTTTAGAGTTGAGCAAAACCGACATCGCGGCCGAGGCTGCACGCCTGAGCGTACCGATTGAACAAACATGGTCATGTTATAAAGGTGGAGATATCCATTGCGGGCGCTGCGGAACCTGTGTCGAACGCATCGAGGCCTGTCATCTCGCCGACGTAAAAGACCCGACCGAATATGCAGATACGGAATTTTGGCAAACATCCTGTCATCCTGAGGAGCAACACACATTGTCATCCTGAGGCTAAGCCGAAGGATCTCAACCGAAGATTCTTCGCTAACGCTCAGAATGACAAAAATTCACATAGAATGACACGTTAATACAAGACAGGAAAAACATGTATACAATCTACAAAGAATACCACTTCTCGGCCTCCCATATTTTGCCGCAACTACCCGCAGATCACCCTTGCGCGCGGATGCATGGGCATAATTATGTGGTCGAGGTCGAGCTGCAATCCGACAGCCTCAACAAGTACGGCTTTGTCCGTGATTACCGTGAACTTGACGAGCTTAAAACCTATATCGACAGCACCGTCGATCACCGTCACCTCAATGATATTTTCGGTGATGAATCCGTCACCGCCGAGGCGCTCGCAAAATTCTTTTATGACTGGTGTAAATCGCGCTGGGACGAGGTCACAGCTGTACGCGTACGCGAAACCCCAAAAAGCTGTGCGGAGTATCGCGCCCATGGAAAATAAAATCAGAATCTCCGAAATATTCGGCCCCACCATCCAGGGCGAAGGGGCTCTCATCGGCCAACCCACCGTCTTTGTCCGCACGGGCGGCTGCGATTACCGCTGCTCTTGGTGCGACACTTTACACGCCGTAGACAGCCAATACCGCCATGACTGGAAACCGATGAGCGCCAAAGAGATTTTGGATAAAGTCAATAAACTCTCCGGCAATAAACCGCTTATGATCTCGCTTTCCGGTGGAAATCCCGCTATTCAAAACTGCAAACCCCTTATTGATTTAGGGCATGCACAAGGCTACAAATTTGCGCTTGAAACCCAAGGCTCAATCGCTGCGAACTGGTTTAAGGATCTGGAGGTCCTAACCCTCAGCCCCAAACCGCCATCCAGCGCGATGGAAACCGATTGGAACGCCTTTGACAAGTGCCTGAAAGCGGCTGATAACAAACCCGATATCGCGCTTAAAATCGTGATCTTTGATGATAAAGACTATGCGTACGCCAAAGACGTACACACGCGCTATCCCGATCTGCCACTATACCTCCAACCCGGTAATAATGATTTGGATAAAGATAATGTCGATATGGAGGCTCTCAACGCCCGCATGCGTTGGCTAGTTGATAAGGTCACCTGTGACCAATGGTTTCAAGCAACAATCCTCCCGCAGCTGCATGTCTTGCTGTGGGGCAATATGAGAGGCGTTTAAAATGAGCAACAAAACAATCTATGACGATCTGACCCAACTGGGCGGTGATACGGTACTGCCTGACACGCCTGAAAAAGCGGTCATCGAAAAGGTCAAAAATCCGCAAGGCAATGATTACTGCGTGCGCTTTACCGCGCCCGAATTCACCTCGCTCTGCCCGCTGACGGGGCAACCGGATTTTGCGCATTTGATGATTGATTACGTGCCACAAGATTATTTGATCGAGAGTAAATCTCTCAAGCTCTTTCTCGGCTCATTCCGCAATCACGGCGCGTTTCATGAGGATTGCACCGTCTCCATCGCCAAACGCATTGTCGATGAGATTAAACCCAGATGGCTCCGCATCGGCGGCTACTGGTATCCGAGAGGCGGCATTCCCATTGATGTGTTTTATCAAACCGGCGAGCAACCCAAAGATGTCTGGATCCCCGAGCAAGGCGTTAAACCGTACAGAGGGCGGGGCTAAGGTTTAAATGCAAAATTTTTAGATATTAAAAACAACTTTACACACGCCAAAGTATTCTTTAAAGATCTCAAAACAACTTTTCAGATTGGAATTACTATTTATGCGTTCACAAAATTTTATTATCATATCTCTTGCTTGCATTCTTTTAACAGCCTGCACACAAAAAGCATCATGGCATGCCAATGAAGTCGCACAATCGGAAAAACAAACGCTCACCGTAGGGGAAGTACAAAGACAAATCAAAAAAGGTATGTCTGGCGGCCAAGTAGCCGAAGCCCTCGGCTCTCCGAACATCGTGTCCACCGACGAAAACGGCAATGAAGTCTGGATATATGATAGATTTCACACAGAAGCCGTAGTCTCGGCGAGTAACGGTCTTACTTTCACTTTAAGCGATGTTGCTGGTGGTGCTGCGCGCACATCACAATCAACAATCACAGTTATCATCAAATTTGATTCAGATAAAAAAGTTCGTGACTTTGCATACCATAAGTCAAGCTTCTAATAAAAAGGTTATTCGATCATGAAACAGTTGCGCTTCACTTTTTTAATTCTTTTTGCTGCCCTGTCCATGACTGCTTGCAATCAAACCATTCCTAAAGAAGCCCTAGAATTAAGCTCTGAAAGCCTTGAATTACGACAATTGCAAACACGTTCATTTGACACATCGGATGAAAAGAAATTGCTGACATCAGGAGCTGCCGTTTTGCAAGATTTGGGTTATAACATCGATGAATCGGAAACAGCCTTAGGTGTGATTGTTGGCTCAAAAGACCGCGATGCTGTAGAAGCCGGTCAAGTTGCAGCAGCGGTTGTAGTTGCCCTTTTGGGTGGTGGAGCAATGCCTATTGATAAAAATCAAAAAATCCGTGCCTCTCTT
>JBFHFW010000013.1:0-12099 GCA_041583395.1 Alphaproteobacteria bacterium | reverse complement strand
TCGTAACCGCTTGTGCTATCGGCATAATGATATTGGTAAGACCCGCAGGGATTGCAATAACCAGTAGGCGCTTCATTGAATCCTTGAAATCATGGAGATGCAACCCATCCGTTGCAATAATTTTCCTGCGAATAATTTGTAAATACAAGCCACCGATTAAGGCCACGCAGTAAGATATGAATGTTGCAATGGCGGCACCTTTAACGCCAAGCGCAGGCGCACCGAGCAACCCAAAAATCAAAATCGGATCAAGGATAAAGTTGACCAATGCACAGGCCGTCATCACCATCGCAGGGCCAAAAGAATGGCCAGAAGCACGAATGGCGGAGTTTCCGGTTACAGGCACAGAAAGGACAATAAAAGCCACCAACCAGATCGGCATATAGTCTTTGATAACAGCCATGGAACTGTCATCCGCGCCCAGTAGCGTAAAGACAGGTTCCAGCGCCATAATACCGGCGACTGCAATGACTGCGGAAATACTGACCGATAGCATCACAGCATGTAACACAACACGCCGGACTTTTTCATGCTCTTTTTGACCAATAAGGCGCGCCACAACCGAAGATACGGCAATATTCACACCGAATAACAAATGCGAGATCATCATTGTCACAGGGAAAGTAAAAGATAGCCCCGCCAGTTCCTGCGTGCCGAGTAAGGAGACAAAATATGTATCGGCTAACTGTACTGCGATCACCGCGAACAAGCCCCAAATCATCGGCGCAGTCAGGCGGATAAGGTGTTTATGCACCGCACCTTGTGTCAAATCGCCTTTATGGCTGTAGGGGAGGGGTTTTGGTTTGTCTGTACTCATGGACTTAGGATGTAGACCTATTCCTTACAAAAATCCAGTAAAACCTGATCAGCCCTTGACAGAAAACACAAGTAAGCTATTCGTATAACCGCTATGAGCAGTGACGCACTTCAAACATTGTTTTTACCGCTGACGCAGGGGGGGATTGCCTCCTCTACGGCTTCGGCGTGTGTTTTGTTTTTGGGTGCGCAGGCGCATGGTGATCTGACTTTATTGGCACGTGAAAATTTAACCTGTTGGCAGATTTTCAAACCCTATGCGCAGGCGCTGGAGGCGCAGGGATATCAGATATACACTGATCTGGAGCATATTTGTGCGCCGCAAAATTATGATCTTGTCTTGATCCTGATGCCGAAAAACAAGATCGAGGCTGAATACTGGTTGGCGCAGGGGCTGAGTGCTCTAAAATCCGGTGGAACGATTATTTGCGCGGCGGCCAATGATGCAGGCGGAAAGCGGCTGGATAAAATGCTGCGTGCTTTCGGGGTGACGGAGACGCAAAATCTTTCCAAAAACAAAGCCCGCGTTGTGTGGGGGCAAGCGCCCGAGATCGGGACTTCCAGTGTACAATCCGCCCTGCAAGACGGTGCTGTGCAAGACATTTTGGGGGGCTTTTATCGCTCTCAACCCGGTATATTTGGTTGGGACAAAATGGATAAAGGCACCGAACTTTTGATCCGGCATTTAACTGATCAATTCTTCGGCAGGGGAGCTGATTTTGGCTGTGGCTATGGTGCTTTGTCCCGCGCCGTTTTGGAGCGTGCCAGTGAAAACCTCAAAAGCTTTACTTGTTTGGATGCTGATGCGCGGGCGGTGGCTTTATGTGCGCGAAATGCTGCGGATGAGCGCGTTCATTCCGCGTGGTGCGATCTGACCCAAGGTGCTGCAGGGCTTAAAAATCTTGATTTTATTGTTATGAACCCGCCTTTTCATGAGGGCAAAGCCAGCGATAGCGATATCGGGCTTGCCTTCATCAGGCGTGCTCATGAGACCCTAAAGCCCCGTGGCATTTTATGGATAGTTGCCAATGCGCAACTTCCTTATGAAAGAGTCTTGGGTGAGTTGTTCTCTAGCGTTGAAAAATTATATGAGGGCGGCGGATTTAAGCTTTATCGGGCGATGAAGTAGTTGATTCCAATTCGACAACCTGCTCTTTAATCGCCTGCACTTTACGTGGATCATGCAGGGCGGTTTTATTGAGGCCTGTTTCACGTCCCACCATGTAATAAATGCTCTCGGGCGCGAGGATTTTTTGCTCTTTATGATGCATCACATGATGCGCCAGCGCGCTATCGAGTGTTATGATCGATTTATCCGGTTGATTACGTTTGCGCATATGCGCGTCTGTAAGCTGCACAACCAGCATTAAATCTTCATCTGAAACGCTTACGCCGTAATGGGCTTCAAAGCCACCGCGTAGTGCCTGCAAAATCCGGTAGGTTTCCACCGTGTTGGGAATGGAGAGAGGTACTTTTTGGAAGCGGCGGTCGAGCGCCGCATCGGGTTCGATAAATTCCCGAAATTCATCCAGTGTTGTGGCGCCGATAATCATCAAATCACCAGCGGTCAGATAGGGTTTAATCACATTGGACAGGCCTGCATAGGCGCTCCCTTCGCAGCCGGGCATAATCTGGTGAATTTCATCGATAAACATGATGATACGTGGGCGTTCGGGGTCATGATAACGCTCGGCCACAGCCTTACACAGCGGGATAAAGCGCTCTTGAAACTCTGCGGGACTAGAGGTGCCGGCAGCCATACGTGCCAAGTCAATTTCGATGATCCGTGCATCTTTTAGGTAATCCGGCACGGCATTTTGGGTGATTTTTTGTGCTAATCCCACAACAAGCGCAGTTTTACCAACACCCGCAGGTGCCAGAAGCACAGCATTTTTGCGTCCTTTTTGCAGCAAAATCAGGATTGTTTCCTCGATCTCCTGATCGCGTCCACTGATCGGATCATAGCGTCCAGCACGAGCCAGCGCTGTGAAATCGGTACAATAGAGCCTGATCAGCTCTTCGAGCTGTTCATCGCTGATTAAATGATCCCATTGTGCTGCCATAAGAAAATTATCCTGAAAATTAGACCTTCACGTACATGAAGTCTAACATCAGGAAGTTAAAGGGGGGTTTATTGATTATGGATAACAATTATGCGTTTAATTTAAAACAGGAGGCTTACGATAAGTCACCTTAATATCAGGTGTCTTGGTATTCATCTTTTTTGAGGCTTCACATGCTTGCTCATAAGCAGGAGCAGCAACAGTGCTCAAGGCTTTTCCAAAATTCAACCAAAAGGTATCATTGCCTTCAATTTTACCTTTAAACAAACCGGATAAGAACGTGACAATGAAGTTCTGCATTGTTTCTTGTGCCTCTGGATGTCCTTGAGAAACATCATGTTGAGCAGGTTCAATAAGCTCGTAAATATCCAGAATTGGCGTGCCTTCTATCACCCAGGATCGGTTTTCTACATCAACATTTTTCAAGTGAATAGTCAGTGTCGGGTTAAGAATATCATGTTGGATCAGCTCACCATATAACGTATAGCGCCCTTCTGGCAAAGCGTGCGCGGAAACCCGAGCCTCTTCGCTGGCACCCAAGAACATGGTGGTATTTATAAATTCCGTAGCAGAATGCCCGCCCACGGCAAAAGATTGCGGATTAAAATCTATGCTTAAAATTTTTTTTGCGCCATTCATTCTTGATCCTAAATTTAGCTAAAGTAAATCATACATTACGAGTTTAAAACCGGTACAGGTGCTGAGGTCTGAACAGTAATTTCCCGAAGGGGAAACTCTGAGTCCGGCTTGGCTTCGGCCAGAGCATACGCCTGCGCATAAATTGGCATTGCAACCATATTAATAGCAGCACCAAAACCTAGCCAAAACTCATCATTACCTTTTATATGTTCTCCCAGAAGTTCCTGAAAGTAAGCAATAACTTTCTTATAAAAATCCTGTTCTGCTGCATCTAGATTGAAATTGGAGACCTCTACTTCATTGTCTTCAGCACTACTGACCGCTTGTTGGGCTTTTTCTATTTCTTGAGTAAAAAGCTGCATGTTCTCAAAACAGTCCAAAATAGGAATATCTTTTATATCCCCCTCGATTTCTTGCGTATCAAGATTATACAATTCCAATGCAAGTACAGGCTCGAGAGGGTCGCTGGTTACAAGGTTAGCATGTAAGGCATAACGTCCTTCGGGTAGATCTTGAATGGTCAAATAGGCTTTTTTATTACCACTTAAAAAAATACCATTATCAGCAGGCACCGTCTCGTAATCTGTAACTGTATAAACAACGGCCTTATCAAAGTCCTTTTGTTCGTAATCGGTCACTCCTGCCGGAAAAGGAAAGTCCTTAGACTCGAAGTCCAAACAGATAATCGGCGTTTTATATGCCGCGTCATGAAATAAATAGGGTAGCTTTTCAAGTGGGGACGTCATAGCGTTCCTTCCAAAACTTATGTTCAAAAGCTATTGTTAATATCTATAAAAAGTTCTGTCAAATTTTAGCTGGCTTTACGATCCTCGATCAGGTGATCAACGACGCTTGGGTCGGCGAGCGTTGATGTATCGCCCAAGCTGTCAAATTCATTGGCGGCGATTTTGCGCAAAATGCGGCGCATGATTTTACCACTGCGGGTTTTGGGCAGTGCCGGCGCCCATTGGATCACATCGGGGCTGGCGATGGGGCCAATGGTGGTGCGGACTTGCTGGATAATTTGCTTTCTGACCTCTTCGGACGGTGTTTTTCCCTCACGCAGGGTAATGTAAGCATAGATGCCTTGCCCTTTTATATCATGTGGATAGCCAATTACAGCCGATTCTGCGACGTCTTCATGCTCGTTAATCGCACTCTCAATCTCTGCCGTACCTAGGCGGTGGCCCGAGACATTAATCACATCATCCATACGGCCTGTGATCCAATAATCACCATCCGCATCGCGGCGCGCACCATCGCCCGTAAAATATTTGCCTTTAAAAGTTGAAAAATAGGTCTCCTTAAAGCGCTTATGATCACCGTAAACACTGCGCATCATACCCGGCCAGCTTTTCCCGATGCACAAAGCCCCCTCGCATGCGCCCTCAAGCTCATTGCCTTGAGCATCAACAATTTCCGGCCACACACCAAAAAACGGTTTTGCAGCCGCGCCGGGTTTTAAATCCATGCTCGGCAGCGGTGTAAGCATATGGCCGCCTGTTTCGGTTTGCCACCACGTATCAACAATCGGGCAGCGCCCTTCACCAACCACATTATAGTACCAGAGCCATGCTTCATGATTAATTGGCTCACCCACCGTTCCCAAAATCCGCAGGGATTTACGGCTAGTCGCTTTGACAGGTGCATCACCCTCCCGCAAAAGCGCGCGGATGGCTGTAGGGGCAGTATAAAAAATATTGACCTGATGCTTATCAACAACCTGCCAAAAGCGCGAGTAATCAGGATAATTCGGTACGCCCTCGAAAATCAGAGATATCGCACCATTGGCCAGCGGGCCATAAACAATATAGGAATGCCCCGTCACCCAACCGACATCGGCGGTGCACCAATAAACCTCCCCATCCTTATAATCAAAAACGACTTCATGGGTCACACTGGCATAGAGCAAATAGCCCGCCGTGGTGTGCAGCACACCCTTGGGTTTTCCGGTCGAACCGGATGTATAAAGGATAAAAAGCGGATCTTCGGCGTTCATGTCCTCGCATTCGCATTCTTCGCTTTGCGCCTCGACAAGCTCATGCCACCAGACGTCACGCGCCGCATGCCAATCAATATCACCGCCTGTACGTTTAAAAGTCAAAACAGTGTGTACGTCCGGACAATGACCTTCAATGGCTTTATCTGTATTGGCTTTCAGTGATATTTTCTTGCCGCCGCGTACGCCTTCATCGGCGGTAATCACACATGTACTTTCGCAGCCTTGGATACGCCCACGCAGCGCTTCGGGTGAAAATCCGCCAAAGACAACCGAGTGAATAGCACCAATCCGTGCACAGGCCAGCATCGCATAGGCAGCCTCAGGGATCATCGGCATATAAATGGTTACACGGTCGCCTTTTTTAATACCGCGGGCTTTAAGGGCGTTGGCCAGTTTGGAGACTTCTTTTAAAAGCTCGCCATAGGTAATATGGCGGCTGTCGGTGGGTTCATCACCTTCATAGATAAAGGCCGTATCATTTTCTTTATGGGGCAGATGGCGATCCACGCAGTTATAACAGGCATTAAGCACGCCATCGGCAAACCATTTAATGTTGATATCGCCCTCGAAGCTGCTCTCATCGGCTTTGGTGGGTGGAGAAAACCACGCCAAACGCTGCGCCGTACGCAGCCAGAACCCTTCTGGATCGTTCATGGATTGTTGATAGAGCATGTCATATTGCTCGGGCGAGATTTTCGCGTTTTTTAAAATTTCGGCGGAGGGTTTGAAAATTTCAGTATTAGACATTGCTGCAGCTCCTTTGGTATGTAGAGCTGTATTTTAGGTGTTAAACCCTATAAAGGCAATGCGCGCTACGATTGTAACGACTTAGCAGCCGCCCAATTGTGTAATAATATCCCACTCTTCCTCACGGATGGGACACACAGAAAGGCGAACCTGTTTGATAAGCTGGAGATTGGCTAGATCAGGTATGGCTTTCATCTGTGTGAGTGTGACCGGAGTTTTTAAAGGCTTTAGTGGCGCTACATCTACGGTGACGAATTTTCCGGTCTCATCATCGGGATCAGGATAGTGTTCGCCTGTGATTTCAACGATGCCCACAATCTCCTTGCCCTCATTGGAGTGATAAAAGAAGGCCTGATCACTGACTTTCATGGCCTTAAGATTATTGCGCGCCTGATAGTTGCGAACACGCTTTTCCCAGCGCCCCTCACCTTTGGCAACCTGTTCATCCCATGAAAATTTATAGGGTTCTGATTTTAAAAGCCAATAAGCCATAGCGCTGATACTCCTTTGTGATTGCTGCAATTACATTTTTGAACATAAGAAAATACAGGCTAAAAAACAACCCGCCGGTTTGACGCCGGCGGGTTTAAATAACGAATAAATGATTTTTAAATCACTTTGTGAGTATTCAAAATCCTATGTTGATTTCACTTTATCAAGGAATTCCGAGACCTGACGCTTCAGATTATCAGTCTGACGGCTAAGCTCGCTTGATGCATTCAACACATCATTCGCAGCACTCCCCGTTGTTTGAGCCGCTTGGTTTACGTTTGTAACGTTACCATTAAGCTCTTGCATATTCGTAGCAGAGGTTTGTGTATTGCGCGAGATTTCCTCGGTTGTCGCATTTTGCTCTTCAATCGCCGCGGCAATCGCGGAAGCCGATGAGTCGACCTCACGGATCTTGGTTTCAATATTTTTAATCGCATCAACGGCGCTGCGAATTTCAACCTGAACAGCATTCACCTCTTCACCGATTTGTTCTGTCGCCTTAGAGGTTTCATTCGCCAGAGATTTAACCTCATTAGCCACAACAGCAAAGCCTTTACCAGCTTCACCGGCACGCGCGGACTCAATCGTTGCATTCAGCGCCAACAAGTTTGTTTGCTCTGCAATACTTTGGATTAAATCAACAACATCGCCAATTTTTTCCGAGGCCTGAAGAAGACCTTCGATCTGGGCAGACGCTCTGTTTACATCCTCTGTAGCAGTATTTGCTGCTTGACTGGTGTTTTGCACCTGCTGGCTAAGTTCGCGGATAGAAGCACTCAGCTCTTCGGATGCGGCCGCAACGGTTTGGATATTTTTCACCGTTGATTCAGATGCTGCAGACATGGCTGAAGATTGCTCTGTCGTTTGCGCGGCAATACCAGTCATGGATTCTGCTGTAGAACCGAGCTCGGTCGAAGCAGCTGCCAAACCATTGATCATATCAGACACGCTATTTTCAAAATCAGCTGTCAATTTCTCCAAAGTTTTGGCGCGTTCGATTTGAGCCTGTTGCTCTTGTTTTTGCTCTTCAGCCAGACGGTCGGCTTCAATGCGGTTTTGTTTAAAGATCTCGAGCGCTTGTGCCATATCACCGATTTCATCCTTGCGATCACTTTCAGGCACATCGATTGAGGTATCACCCTTGGCCAAAACTTCCATCGCACTGGTAATTGTTGAGATTGGTTTTGTGATCATACGAGAGAAGAAAATACCCACCACCACAATGACAACAGCCAAAAGAAGCATAGCAATAACGGCATGATTTCTAAGGGTCATAACGGGTTCCAATATTTCAGCCTCATCAATTTCTGCCAAAACCACCCATTTTGCTCCCAAAAACTCGAAAGGTGTGTAAGCCGAAGCTACATAAACACCGCGATAATCAGGCACAACATCAACGCCACTTTTACCCGCAAGCGCAGCCTTTACAGTACCCGTCTCTACTTTGGTTTTCAAAATGGTGGATTCATCGGAAAAACGCGAGTCACTGCGCATCAAATAATCTTCACCAACGATATAGGTTTCACCTGTTTCGCCCATACCTTCCGCTTCTTGCATGATATGGTTGATACGGCCAATTGGCATTTGGAAGACCAAAACACCTTGCATGCGCCCATTGCTGTCAACAATCGGTGTCGAGATAAAGCTTGCGGGTGCATCATAGCTTGGCGCATAGGGGCGGAAATCAAAGAAAAACTTCTCACCGGCTTTACCGCTATCACGCGCCGCGCGATAAACATTGCCTAGATCTGTATCTTTCCACTGTCCTGTATTGAGATTTGTTGCATAATCAAGTTCTTTGAAAACTGTGTAAACCAGATTGCCCTTCATATCAAAGAGGAAAATATCGTAATATTCACGCGCATAAAGGAATGAGCGGAACCACGGATGATATTCGGCATGAGCCTGAGAATAGATAGATCCGTCACTCGCATAATCCAGCTTCTCTTTCTCACCAAGCGGATTTGGGTTATCGGAAATATAAAGTCTTTGTAAAATTTCAGTCTGATTACCCTTAGAACCAAGATCATGCCAACCGTCCTCAAAAGCATGCAAAGCATCCAGCGTAAAAGGATTACGCGCGACAGACACAAGATCTTCCTCAATAGAGCCCAGATAATCACTGAGCTGACTTTTGCGCGTCTCTTTTAACGCCATCAATTTTTCCTGCTGCCCTTCAAGCACGGCATGGCGCGCTTCAATATAGGACTGAGTAACAATAATGGCTGAGGCGACCAGCGCACACAGCACGATAATCACCGGGAGTTTTCTTGAAATTTTAATATTGTCTAAAAAACGCATTCCTTGCTTCCTTTATATTTAAGGTTTTTCCGTTACTCAGAAAAATGAGGTTAGGACAGTATGGTAATATTTAAATGATAAATACCATCCTAACCAGATATATATTAAGATTTACTAAATTCCAAATTCAGTAGAAACTGCGAATACAACACGCGCATCACATCCATCCGCGCAATCGCTTGGCTCATCAAGATCTGTGTCATGATATGTCAGAGATAAATTTAAATTATTCCAGTCATAACCCAAGCCAACATTCCAATCCGTATAATCGTCTGTACCGAATGATGCGTTGTCATCGATAGCTTGATAGCCGACACCTGCGCTGAGTGAAAGATCATAAGGCAAAGGCGCATCTACACCCAAATGTGTGTAGATTGCTTTGCCGCTTTCATTAAAATAGTCCGGCGAGTAATTGACACTAAGCGCCGCGCTTGCAACATCAAAGTCATAACCCAAAGACCCGTAAACTTCCCAGAAATCATATTCGCGCGTCGTATCAGCACCTGGATAAGCGTAGTAAAGAACGCCCAAATCATATGAAACATCATTGATGCTGTTGCCATATCCGGCGTACAGATCTATTTCAACGCTGGCTTCATCGCCATCATTAAAATCAACGCTTGATGCCCATGTTCCGGCATATAAACCGCTCTCATGAGCGATATCCAATCCACCCTGAATAGCAAAATTTTCATCAGACTGGCTAATGCCGCGGAACACATAATCGCTCACGAGCGCTGTGTTCACCGACAAGTTAAAAGCAGCCTCTTTCTCTTGTGCCCAGGATAATTGAGGTGTAAATACGCATAAAGCAGCCAACAGGCCAAGATATTGTTTATTCATAATAATTTCCATTATGTCTCGGGTTAAAAATTCTTGTCCCAGTTAGCGACAGTTCAAATAAAATGTCAAGCCTACAACTTTTCCTTTCAATACATTTGTGCTTCATTGAATTGTCTGGATTTAGGAGACATTTACACTACATTGCTTTCACGTGGGAAATAAAAACCGCCCCACCCCGTGCAACCACACCACAGGAGAATATATTATGGAACTTGCCATTGCCTTTATGACCGGCATGATGTTGCTGATAATTGGATTATCTTTCTCTTTGCGCACACCCGATTGGTCAGCGTGGTTTGGCGAGCTGCAGCGCGGAGGACGCCACCGCATACTACCCATCGCCAGCTTTGAGCTGATCCTGAGCGCCCTGATGGTTGGCCTTCATCAGGTCTGGAGCGGTGCCTTTATGGTAGTTACAATCTTCTGGGTGCTGGGCATCGCCGAAGGCTCGCTTTACTTACTCTGCCCCGGTGCATTTAAAAAAATACTCGACTGGTTTCTACCGCGTGGTTCGTGGCTTCTACGAACCTTCGGGATTATTTTTACCGCGTTGGGACTCTTCATCTTATATGAATGGTGGTCCGTCACCAGCACAACCTAGCAGCAAAGCAAGAATCCAAGTGCTTCACTGCCGTTCACTGTCGTTGCAGGAAAAAATATATAAAATTTTAGAAAAATTTAAATAAAATTTATATTAACTTATTGATAAATAAAGGAAAATCTTAATTCTCTTTCTATAGCATGTATATGTAACAAAACGCCGCAAGAGCGTGAGGGGAATTTAAGAGCATGAGCGATAACGTCAATAATCAACAAAATTCGCAGCCACAACAAAGGCCTGCAACAGTCGCAACATCAACTATACAAACGCCGAAATCAGACAACGCAGCCATAAGCTACGCCGATAAACTCGCCAAAGAAGTACAAGATAAACAATTCAATGCGGCGCAACGCCGCCAAATGGGACTTGGTGAGAATAACGCGCTGATTGCTGTTTATCAAACCGCGGAGAGCAACCTCACACCCGAACAAAAAAAGAAAAAAGAGGAAGAAGCGCTCAAACGCGCCCTCAAAACGTCGAGCAAGCTCATCAAACGCATGGCTGAGCTCGATGCGCAGCGGGAAAAATTTCAGGAGCTCGCAGACAAAGCACGCGCACGCGCCGCAGAAATACGCGAAAGTCAGGAATATCTGGATACATTCGATGCTCTGGAAGAAATTGATGATGCCCTGATGGACTTCAATCGCGAAGAAGCGAAAAAGTTACTCAAAAAACGCGGTGTTGATATACCAAATGATGCGACAGATGCACAGATCATCGCACTTTTAATCGATGAGCAAACCAAAGAGCGCATCCGGTTCGAAGCCTATAACAACGAAATTGCCGAGCAAGAGCGCATCGCCGCGGAATATGACGCAAAAGTAGACATTCTTGACCGCGAGAAAGAGCGCCTCTTGGAAAATGATGCCAAGAGCATCCCATTTGAGATCAGTGACAGCACAACACCGGATGAGGTGAGAGCGCTATTTAAGGCAGCAACAGATTTGGATAATGCCGCCAATCAAGACACAGCCCGCGAATTTGATACAACCCATGAAAACGGAACTGATAAACAAACCGCAAATGCAGACTACACGGATATATCTTTTATGAATATGACCCGCTAAGGCTCTTGCGGGCTACGGCTGGCTAAAGTGCCTTGCACAACCTTTTGAACCTGCTTGGCCTTAAAAATATCGACATATTCAAAAAACCCCTCTTTTACATTCCCAAAATTATAGCCCTTGCTCGGCGTACCTTCATAAGCAAATAATATCACAGTTGTCCGAAGATGTGGTTTTTCTACAACGAAGGCCTTGGCCGGAACCCCCTGTCTGGCAAATTGCCCCTCAAAATAAGCAGCAAGCTCTTCAGCACTATGCTGAGTACCCTGCCCACGTGAAATACCAATGCCGATGGCATTATGTTGCAAAGAATAATCTCCGGCCTGACGGTAAACAGTTTTTTGCTGTGTTGAGCTATCCACCTTCGCCGCCGCCGCGTGGGTGGTGCTAAGGTCTGCGGTGCCTTGGGCGGGGGCATTTCCCTCCGCCGCGGCGGGTGTAAGCGCCATCGTCGCAGCCAAAGCAACCGCCGACGCCCATGATGCAAATGTATTTTTTAAACCGGATAAGGCCATCTCGCGCCCCCACATC
>JBFHFW010000012.1:0-12179 GCA_041583395.1 Alphaproteobacteria bacterium | reverse complement strand
GTGCATGCTTATGGGTTGTTAAGGCTCTATAATCCATGTATAAATTTAATTCCTTTTAAAAGGGCCTGTAGCTCAGCTGGTTAGAGCAGTCCGCTCATAACGGATTGGTCGTTGGTTCAAGTCCGACCAGGCCCACCACCATATTTTCCCGGATATCTTTTCAAGTATTTTTTGCCTGTTTTTAGCATATAAGCGGCACGCAAGCAGTTGATAATAAAGTGTTTTCTAATAATACGTTTATATGCGTAAATATATTTCCTTTAGGTTGAGTGAAAGGTGCGATATATTCTTGAATATTGGTTTAAACAAGGATTCTTTTGATGAGCAGTGCTACATCTCGCAACTTTAATGCGCGTAAAAATTTTCAGCCATCATTTTGTCAGTGTGAAGAGATTATTGAGCAGTGGTTGGACGAGAAGCAACTTTGCCTTTCCAGAGGAAAAAAGGAAAAACTGAAAATTGCTCTTGTTAAATATTTTTCGAACCACGAGGTTTGTAGCAGGCATAACGCTTTGGAGAAGTTACATGCTTTATGCGATTCTTCGAGGGCACCAGAGAGTGCCAAGCAGGATGAGGTAGAGGTGTGGCGTTTATTGGGATGCGCACACCCTCGTAAAAGTCAGCGTGGACGTATGGGAATATGTATCTATGCCATCATTTTCTCGGTGGCATTGGCCTCTATTACGACCAGCTTGTTTCATAGTTATTTGCAGGATAGGAATTTTTTAGCATATCTGGGAATGGGAGATAAGCTTGTTACCAAGGCGCAATTGGAGCAAATTGAAGACCTTATAGATATTGTACTTGCTCTCGATCATGAAATTTATAGTGCGCGGGAAGAGACGGGAGATGAACTCCCTCATAAAATAACTCGGCAAGATATTTACCGTACAATTATTGAACCCATGGGCGTTTATGCACCGGATAAAATTTCACAATCCCAGTATCGGAAAATTACACAGTTACTGAAAAACTGGATTTTACACTTACAAAAAAGAAAACATGAGTCTCCACGCTAACATTTTTTAAGAAGCATAAGCTTAGAAATACTGCGATGGAGACGAGTGACGCATGATCAAATTAAAAGATGCAGGCTATAGCTGTGACATCAATAGGGTTTTTCTTTACTCCAGCGCGTAGATGCGTATGCTGCTATATGGAATAGAGATGCAAAACACAATTCAGGAAAAAATTGCAAGGGCGCAGGATATTTGCCGCCAACGGGGGAAAACTTTAACACGTACGCGTGAAAGGGTTCTGCAATCTCTTTTGGAATCGGGGTGTCCTCTTAAGGCTTATGATATTGCCGAGGGCATTTCGGGTATGAAGCCAATGAGCGTCTATCGTATACTCGATTTTTTAGCAGAAATGGGACTGGCTCACAGGATAGAAAGCCTAAATGCTTATGCTCCGTGTGTTGAGACACATTGTACGCATACCGATTCGCAATATCTTATCTGTGAGAAATGTCACAATATTGAAGAGCTTCACAATCATCACATTGATGACTTCATAGAAAAAGAGCTTAAAAAGAAGCATTTCACCTCAACTTATAAAACGATTGAGGTGCATGGCGTGTGTGGGAATTGTTCTTAGGTCGTGTAGTGTTTAGTGCAGATGCGATTCTGCGCCAAAGACCTCTCCCAGATAATCTTCAAACCCTGTGCCTATAAAAACCCCATGTGTGACAACACAGATCGCAACATCTACAAATATTCTGCTTAATGATAAATAATCTGACATATTCGGATTTATCCTCTCAATCAAATAATGTTATAAAGTCACAAATGTGATAATATAACAAAAATTAACAGTCAAGTCGGTGCATCATTGTTTTTTAGAAAAATCACAGCAGATTCGAGGGGGGGATTTATGTTTTAACACGCGAATGTTTGACGCCCCCTTTTTGTTTGACAAATGTTTTAAAATCCGTATAAATCCCTCTATTCCTAGGAAAGAGGGCAGGTGGTCTGCCCCGTTAAATGCCGTAAGTGTTTAAACCTATTGTGGTCTACTGGGACAAATTGATAAGAAAAAGGAAATATCATTATGAGCGGAAAACGCATTCAAGCAAAACACAAAATTGATCGCCGTTTGGCCTGTAACCTTTGGGGACGTGCGAAGTCTCCTTACAATACACGTCAAGCAGCACCCGGTATGCACGGCGCACGTCGCGGCAAGCCAACCGACTATGGTACACAGCTCTTTGCCAAGCAAAAGCTGAAAGGTTACTACGGTAATATCGGTGAAAAACAATTCCGTCGTTACTATGCAGAAGCTGTGCGCTTGCGCGGCGATACGGGTCAGAACTTGATTGGTCTGCTCGAAGGCCGCTTGGATGCGGTTCTTTATCGCGCTGGTTTTGTGCCAACTGTTTTTGCTTCACGTCAGTTTATTAACCACAAGCATGTGACTGTGAACGGTAAGATTGTTAACATCCCGTCTTACGCCATTAAAGAGGGTGATGTGATTGAAGTGAAAGCATCTTCACGTGAAATCCCGATGGTTATTCAAGCGCTTAAAAACCCTGAAGGTGAAGTGCCTGAATATCTTGATGTTGATCAATCAAAGATGAAAGCGACATTCCTGCGCGTTCCTAAGTTGGAAGATGTGCCATATCCGGTTCAAATGGAACCAAATCTTGTGGTCGAGTTTTACTCACGCTAATCCTAGAGATAAGCAAAGAGAATTTAAAAGCCGCTGCCTCCAGTGGCTTTTTTATTGTTTGAGGGAAGAAGAAATTGGATATCGTTACTGTAGATTATAATAATCCGCAACATGCAGGTGATTTACTGAACTTATTAAATATTTATGCAAGAGGTTCTGTCGGTGGCAGCACAGCTCTGTCGCAATATGTGGAGGATAATCTAGTTGAAGCGCTGAGCAAGGTTGAGGGTGCTTTTAGCCTGATTTGCTATGTCGATGGACAAGCCGCAGGATTGACGAATTGTTTTACGGGGTTTTCGACATTTAAATGTAAGCCCATCGTGAATATACATGATCTGGCGGTACATCCCGATTTTCGCCGTCAGGGAATTGGCTTGAAGTTATTGGCAGCCGTTGAAAGTAAGGCGCGTGCTTTGGATTGTTGCAAGATCACTCTGGAGGTTTTGGACGGGAATATAATTGCCAAAAATTTGTATCTCAAATTTGGCTTTAATGGCTATGAGTTAGATCCCGAGCACGGTCACGCTTTATTTTGGGAAAAGGCTTTATAGTCTGTTTTTCTCTTTATTTCCGATGAGTGCAGAGATTATACCATGCAAGGTACGCACTTCCTGATCTGTAAGGCGGGGGCGCTGTAACATATTTCTGATATTGCGTTTCATCTTTGCCGCGACCTCTGGTGTGCGAAAAAATCGTGCACTTTCCAGCTCGCTTTCCAGTCTTTGAAAAAAATCTTCCATCACATTGTTAGCGGCCGGAAAACTATCGCCCATCTCTGTATAGTGTCCGAGTGTCGTATCAGAGGCCATAAGCCACTCATAAGCAATCATCAAAACCGATTGCCCTAGATTGAGCGATGAGAAATCAGGATTGGTGGGCGCTGTCACAATGGCATGGCATAGGGCAATATCTGTATTTTCTAGACCTGTGCGTTCACGACCAAAGACAAATCCAACAGATTGTTTTTGATGGATATTTTCTTGTGCTTGAAGAGCGGCTGCGCGCGGTGTGTAGATGTCCTTGATCATATCGCGTGGGCGCGCGGTGGTGGCAAAAACAAAATGCAGGTCGGCAATCGCATCTTCTAGCGTATCAAAGATGCGCGGTGGTGGCATCTTATCCAGCGCACCGGAGCTCATATCAATGGCTGCCTGATTGGGCCAGCCATCACGCGGGGCAACAAGGCGGAGGTCAGTTAATCCGAAATTGAGCATAGCGCGGGCTGCTGCACCGATATTCTCTCCCATTTGTGGCTGCATGAGGATAATGCAGGGGATATTTTGTGTATGAATCGATTTTGGAGAGGTGCTTTGCATGCTCATGTATTTTGTATTTTTTGCTTAAGTTTTTGTTTTAAATGAATAAAAATAAATCCCTTTACGCTTGACAATAATTCATGTATAAATTTTCGTATTTCTGGTTAATAGTATCATTGCTATTAACAGCGAAGAGGATAAAGATATGAAAGCCAATGTACAGCATTTGATTGATATAGCCCAGCCTCACTTCAATATTATTGAAGAGTTTGCGCAACTGACGGCTCAGCGCAAAATGTTGTTGTGCGACCATCTCTTTTCCGAAGGCTATGTTACTTACCGCAGCACAGTAAAATTACTCTGGCCACAGGCCGAAGAGCGCCACATGCGCAAATTAGAAAAATTCCTTATACTTTTGAAAGAAACAGCGCACTAAGCGGCTTTCTTATAGCTTAACCGTTCATGTACCTTTTCTGGTCCGATGAGCATCATCAAAATATTGAGTTCTGGCCCATGTTCCATCCCTGTAAGCGCTTGGCGTAGAGGCATAAAAAGCTGCTTGCCTTTGCGTCCGGTTGTTTCCTTGATGGCGTTTGTCCATGTTCCCCATGTGCTTTCGTCCCATGGTGCAGGGGGAAGTAGCGCTTCCGCCGCTGTTATAAACTCTGGATCTTCTATAATGGGTTTTACAGGGCCGTGCGCGACATGCCACCATTCCTGAATATCACCGATTTTAGTTAGGTTCGGGCGCACAGCATCCCAAAATGCTTGATCCAGATCGTTTAACGCCAAGGCTTTGAGGCGATCAGAAACGGCCTCAAAAGGCAGTTCCCGAATAATTTTGGCATTCAGGCGCAAAAGCTCTTCGGAATCAAATTTGGGTGTCCCGCGGGAGAATTTAGAAAAATCAAAGCTCTCGATCAGCGGTTTTACATCGGAAAATGCCTCAATCGGATCAGAGGTTCCCAGACGTGCCATCAAGCTCACGACAGCCATCGGCTCCAGACCATCAGTGTCGCGAATGTCAACGATACTAAGGCTTCCCAAGCGTTTGGAAAGCTTGCCGCCTTCCGCATCACTGATCAGGGGTAAGTGCGCGAATGTTGGTACCGTCCCGCTGAGGGCTTCAAACATCTGGATGTGTGCCGCTGTGTTAGAAACGTGATCTTCACCGCGCACAACATGCGTAATCCCGAAATCAATATCATCAATGACCGAACATAAATGATAAAGCGGTGAACCATCTTCGCGTAGGACAACCGGATCGGCAATATCTTTGCCTTCAAAGCTTACGTCGCCGCGGATCAAGTCATGCCAGTTAATTGGCGTATGATTCATCTTAAAGCGCCAGTGCGGTTTGCGTCCTTGTGCTTCATAGTCTGCTTTTTGCTCATCGCTCAGCTCAAGCGCAGCGCGGTCATAAATAGGCGGCAGGCCACGCGATAGCTGTGATTTGCGCTTTAATGCCAGTTCATCGGGCGTTTCGTAGCAGGGATACAAGCGCCCGCTTGCCTTTAGCTCTTCAACGCGTGTGGCGTATAGATCCATGCGGTTCTTTTGGTTAGCCTTTTTATCCCAATTCATGCCCAGCCATCTCAGGCTTTCCTCGATCGCGCGTTCATATTCAATCTTGGAGCGCTCAACATCCGTATCATCAATCCGTAATAAAAACTCACCACCTTGTGAGCGCGTAAACAGCCATGTAATCAGTGCTGTGCGGGCATTTCCAACATGCAACATGCCAGTGGGGGAGGGAGCAAAACGAACTTTTACGGTCATATTTATTTCTATCCTTTATCTAATAGAACTTTTTAACCTTAACTTGTAGCGCTTTCAATAACTGTTTTTATTGACTCCCATTTCTTAGGTTATAAGCCCCCGTCGTCAGACGGGGGAAGGGGCTTTCATTTTAAGGAGATATACTATGAGCTACCGCACATTAGTTGACTTTTTACTGTTCTTATACTAGCTTTAGAGGTATTCACTGTTAATGTATGTAGGGCAAAGATGAAACTTTTAGAGACAATTAAAGAAGCTTTTGCGGATTTGAAAGACACGTCTACGCCTGAGCAAATTCGAGAGGACGTCGAAGCAGATGGGAGCCGCAATGCCTTTAAGAATGAGCTTTAAGACGGTCTATCACTCTCAATAATATTTAAAAAGTGATTGGTAATAGGATAGCGGCGGTCGCGGCCAAAGGCGCGGGAGGTGATTTTTATGCCCGGTGCGGCTTGGCGGCGCTTATATTCCGCGCGGTCTAGCAGCCTCCACACACGTGCCACGGTTTCACGTGTATGGCCGCGTTCAACAATATCACTGATGCCCATATCGCGCTCAATCAGACACATGAGAATATCATCAAGTTCCTCATATTCAGGGAGGCTATCTTGGTCAGTTTGGTTTTCGCGCAGTTCTGCCGTGGGGGCTTTGGTGATAATGCGCTCGGGGATAATCTCACCATTACGGTTACACCAGTTTGAAAGCTCATAGACTTGGGTTTTATAAAGATCTTTCAGGGCATTAAAGCCGCCGCACATATCACCATATAGTGTGGCATAGCCAACAGCCATCTCTGATTTATTACCGGTCGAGAGCACCATCTTACCACTCGCGTTCGACAGAGCCATCAACATCAAACCGCGCGTACGGGGCTGGATATTCTCGAACGTGACAGCGGGCGTGTTTTCATCAAAAAATGGAGCAAGCTCGGCGTTCAAGGCTTTCACAGTGCTCTCGATATTCAGGCTATCAAGGCGCACATCTAAATTATCCGCCAAAGCCTGCGCATCATCAAGGCTGTCTTGTGATGTATAGCGCGAGGGCAGCATCACGCAATGCACATTGTCTTTGCCGACGGCATCAACGGCAATCACGGCAGAGAGAGCACTATCAATCCCCCCCGAAAGCCCGAGCAAGATGCCGGGGAATTTATTTTTTACGATATAGTCTTTCAGGCCTAAAACGAGCGCGCGGTAAATGGCCTCGCCATCATCATAAGCAGGCGTAACCTTGTCGCTGACCACTTCACAGACTTCTTCAAACTCCGGCGCTTGATAGAAAATCTCGCCATCCTGATCTAGCATAAAAGAGGCGCCATCAAAGACCAGCTCATCCTGCCCGCCTACTTGATTGACGTAGAGGAGGGGAAGGCTGGTTTCCATCACGCGGCGATGCGCATAATGCTGGCGCAGATCATTTTTATCCGCATCAAAGGGCGAGCCATGCATGGAGATCAGGATCTCAGCACCTCGTGCCTTTAAATGCGTACAGACGTCAGGGTGCCACATATCCTCACATGTCAAAATGCCGAGCTTAACCCCGCGAAATTCAATAGGCTCGGGCATATCGCCGCGGGTGAAAATCCGCAGCTCGTCAAAAACCCCGTAATTGGGGAGGTGATGCTTGGCGCGTACAGCTTTGATCTCGCCATGCTCAATCAAAAGCGCGGCATTATAGATTTTGTCTTCAATGATCCATGGCGTTGAAATCAAAGCGGCAGAGGGTAGGTCTTTGCTGGCCTCTACGAGCTCATCGACGCAGGCTTTCACACGGTTCATGAAGAAAGGCTTGAGGACAAGATCTTCGGGCGGGTAACCGGAAAGGATAAGCTCTGAATAGACAATAAGATCAACATCTTGAGGCGCTTCACGCCAAGCCTTGAGGATTTTATCGCGGTTATGCGCCAAATCCCCGACAATCGGATTCAGTTGCGCTACATAGAGCTTAAGAGGAAGAGCATGCATTATTCAGCCGCAGCAGCAGGGAGTGGCTGCATGCCTCCATCGCCTCGTATACCTCTAAGTTCGTCAGCGATTAAAAATGCCAGCTCCAGCGCCTGATTGGCGTTCAGGCGCGGATCGCAATGCGTATGATAACGGTCGGAGAGATCTTCATCGGAAATGGCTTCTGCACCGCCCACGCATTCTGTGACATCCTGACCTGTCATTTCGAAATGAACGCCACCCGGATGTGTGCCTTCGGCTTTATGAACGGCAAAGAAGCCTTTCACTTCACCCAAGATATTATCAAAGCGGCGGGTTTTATAACCGCTGGAGGCTTTTTCCGTGTTGCCATGCATCGGGTCACAAGACCATACAACATTGCGGCCCTCTTCCTTAACCGCGCGAACAAGCGGCGCCAGTTTTTCTTCAACCTGATGCGCGCCCATGCGTGCAATCAAGGTCAGGCGTCCACCCTCATTCTTTGGATTTAGAACATCAATCAGGCGCAAGAGCTCATCACGTCCAACGGCTGGAGAAACTTTCATGCCCAAAGGATTGTGAATACCTCGCACATATTCAATTTGTGCGTTATCAATCTGGTGTGTACGTGCGCCAACCCATAGGAAATGGGCAGACGTATCATACCAATTACCGGTCAAGCTGTCCTGACGGGTCAGGGCTTCTTCATAATTCAGGAGCAAAGCCTCATGCGAGGTATAAAACTCTGTACTGCGTAAAGCTGGAACGGTTGCGCTCGTCACGCCGCAAGCCTCCATAAAGCGCACGGCATCATTAATACGGTTGGCAAGCTCTCTATAGCGTTGTCCAAGCGGTGAGTCCTCTACGAAATCCAGATTCCAACCTTGTACGCGTTTAAGGTCGGCATAACCGCCTGAGGCAAAAGCACGCAGTAGGTTAAGGGTCGCAGAGGCTTGGTGGTAAGACTTCAGCAAACGCTGTGGGTCTGGTTGGCGTTCTTCCTCGGTAAAACCAAGGGCATTGACGCTATCACCGCGATAGCTGGGAAGCTCGATGCCCTCTAGTGTCTCGGTATCCGCAGAGCGTGGCTTGGCAAATTGACCTGCAATACGACCGACTTTTACAACGGGCATAGAGCCTGCATAAGTCATTGTCACAGCCATTTGCAGCAATACACGGAATGTATCACGGATCTTGTTAGCATTAAATTCGGCAAAGCTCTCGGCACAGTCTCCGCCTTGCAAAAGAAAAGCATTCCCGGCAGAAACATCCGCGAGTTTACGCTTTAAATTCCGTGCTTCACCTGCAAAAACAAGCGGCGGCATTCTTCCAAGTTCGCGCTCCACTTCGGCCAGCGCATCCATATCCTTGTAGGTTGGAAGTTGTAAAGCCGGTTTATCGCGCCATGATGAAGGCGTCCAATTATTTTGTGCCATAAGGCTCTCCTTTATTTGTGCTGTATTTTATAGAATAAAGAGCAAGATTGCGCCAGCTTCTTTTTTATTGTACGGTTTCCAATATGACGGCAAATTATGACATCGCAGGTCTGATTAAGTTCAAAGGCTACAGCTCACCTGCTATTGATGCAGCAGTCCAATTGGCTATGACGCCCATGGATCATCCCTATCATAACACAAAGCATATTTATAATGCGGTAAAACAGGTTTTACGGATGGTTGAAATTGAGCCTCGTCTGACCCATGCGCAAAAAGAATTGCTGGTCATTGCCGCATGTATGCATGATCTCGGGCACCCGGGGGGGCGCAACAGCAAGCCTGCTGAATTTGAACAACAATCATTGGATCTGGCACGTCCGCATCTGGAGCCTCTGGGGGTGGATATGAATGCGCTCACAGTCATGATTTTATGTACGGATGTAGGGACGTACACACCGCAACTCAAAGAAATGTATAAAGCCCATTTTATGGGTGGGGATATGCCTCAGCTTGATCCGGTTTTAAAGTCATTGGCCTCGGATAGGGATTTAACGCTGATGAGTTTGATGCTGCACGAAGCAGATATTGCGGATTCTGCGGGCATTGATTATGAAACCACATGTCAAGCAACCACAGTTGTCTTTGAAGAATTCGGCGAGGAGCCCAGTGCGGCCAGCATCATCGGGTTCATTGATTATGTTTGTAACAATACTATGCTGACCCCTGCGGGCATACAGCTTTATAATGATAATATGAAAGCCATTTATGCGCAGGCGCAAGCCGATGCCGCAGCTGGCATTAATCCGTGTAAAAAAAAAGTTGAGTCTGCGGATTCTAGCGCATCGTCACAAACTCCTCCGCCGACGTTGGATGTATAGCCATCGTGCGGTCAAAATCGGCTTTGGTCGCGCCCATATTCATCGCAACCGCAAAGCCCTGCATAATTTCGGGTGCATCTAGGCCAATCATATGGCAGCCAATCACTTTATCCGTTTGCGTTTCCACGACCAGCTTCATCAAGGTGCGCTCATCACGGTTGGCAAGTGTGTGTTTCATCGGGCGGAAGCTTGATTTATAGACTTTGATCTCGATCCCTTGCGCACGCGCATCATCCTCGGACAGGCCAATTGTACCAATCGGCGGCTGGGAAAAGACAACGGTGGCAATATTGTTATAGCTCACACGGCGATCAAGCTGCTGATTAAATAAACGATCGGCGAGCGCATGTCCGTCAGCAATCGCTACAGGGGTAAGCGCAGGGAAATTCGTGACATCGCCCACAGCATAAATATGATCAATATTGGTTTGCTTATCTTCATTAACCGCGATAAAGCCGCCAGCATCCAGATGAATGCCCGCTTTATCCAGCCCGAGGGAGCTAATATTCGGCACCCGTCCCGTGCAGCATAGCGGCAGGTCACAGGTAAAGCTTTCGCCTGTATCTGTGCTAATCACAAACTCATCGCCTGCGCGCTCAACCGATGTCGGGTTGCAGTTAAAGACGACATTAACGCCGGATTTGATCATCTCTTGCGCCAGATGCGTGCGTAAATCACTATCAAAACCACGCAAGAAGAGCTCTCCACGATAAAGCAGCGTGACGTCCACGCCTAACCCGTGAAGAATATGGGCGAGCTCAACGGCGATATAGCCGCCCCCTACAACCACAGCTTTTTGGGGAGGCTTTGGCCAGTGGAAGAATTCATCCGAGGTCGCCATCATCTCACCACCCGGAATGTCCAGACGGTGAGGTGTGCCGCCCACCGCAATCAGGATGTTATCTGCCGTGACGTGCTGGCCTTCAATATCGATGGTTTTCGCATCTAGAAAACGTGCCGCACCGCGTATAATTTCCACCCCCGCATTTGTGAGCGTATTCTCGTAAGCGCCATTGAGGCGTAGGATTTCCTTATCTTTATGGGCAATCAAAGTGTTCCAGTCAAAAGCAGGCACCGTACTATCCCAGCCATAGCCCTTGGCATCTTCAAAAGACATATGAAAGTCCGCCGCATAGGCCATCAGTTTTTTCGGCACACAGCCTAAATTCACACATGTCCCGCCCAAAGGTGCTTTTTCGGCAATGCCGACTTTTGCACCATGGCTTGCCGCAATCCGCGCCGAGCGTACACCGCCTGATCCTGCGCCGATTACAAAATAATCATAATGAGGCATCGTGTTTTAGTCCTTCCATCGTCTGTGCAGCCACAGCCACTGCCCGGGGCTGGCTTTAATCCATGCTTCCAAGCGCTCATGCGCCTTGGCAATTGTTGTTAAATCATCTTCACCAAGCGCCATAGGCGCCTCAAAGACAAGTTCAAAATGTACGCCTTGCGTACGTCTGCAGTAAACAGGGATGAGCGGCACATCATATTTGCGTGGGAGCTGCGCGAAGATCGGGTTCGTCATGGCCGGACGCCCGAAGAAATTAGCCTCAACGCCTTGATTATATTTCTGGTCAATCATAATGCCCAAAAAGGCACCGTCTTTCAGGGCTTTCATCATGGCGCGTCCGCCGCTGCGGCTTTTGGTGTGGGCATGGATTTTGCCCTTCAATGTACGCGCTTTGCTGAGGATTTTGTCAGATACCGGATTATTCGGCGCGCGATAGGTCACATGTACGTCATCATAAAAATGGGTGAATATACTGGCTGCAATCACTTCCCAATTCCCGAAATGCGCCGCCATAAATACGGCGCCCTTACCGCTTTGCGCGGCTTTTTCTGCATGTTCGCCGCCGGTAATGGTAACGCGTTCACGGGCAATGCGTTCAAGATGCGGGTATTCCGCCATGACGCGCCCCAAATTCTCCCACATATCGGTCAGCACTTTATTGCAATCTTCATTGGGCAAAGCCAGTTCAATATTCCGCCGCGCTTTACGGGAAGCGGCGAGGCGCACGCCAACACGACGCCCCAAAAAGCCGCCAAGACCGGAGGCTGCATCCATCGGTAAAATCCGAAAGATTGTAAAGAGTATGCTGATAAAAAGAGCCTCGAGCCCGTAACGGATTTGTTTCATGCGCGCAACGATAACCGAGATTGCAGGAACTCGGCAAGTCCTGTTTCATCATCCCATTGCAGCTTAACCTTCATAACTGCAATATCGGCGCGCTGTTCCTT
>JBFHFW010000011.1:0-12180 GCA_041583395.1 Alphaproteobacteria bacterium | reverse complement strand
CTGACGCCGCCGTGCACAAAGGAGAGCATTGATTATGCCGGATTTTTATCTTGTACCGCTTTTGCCTGAATTATTTATGGCTATGGCTGGAATGGGGCTTTTGATTGTTGGCGTGGCGCATGGCAACGACTCCACCAAGACGATTTGCTGGGCGGCGTTTTTGGCCGTGCTCTTTGCGCTTTTGATCCTCTTTAAAGTCGATAGCGAGGATATTACTGTCCTTAATGGCCTGTTTAAAATGGATGGTTTTGCAGGCTTTATGAAGGCTCTAATTTTGCTGGGAACGGCTTTGTCTTTGGCGCTCAGCGTGCGTTATCTGGATGACGAGAATATGGCGCGTTTCGAGTATCCGGTGCTGGTTATGATGGCGGGTATTGGTATGATGCTGATGGTGAGTGCCAATAACTTGCTGGCGCTTTATGTTGGCTTGGAGTTGCAATCGCTGAGCCTCTATGTGCTGGCGGCTTTCCGTCGCGGGTCACTGCGCTCGTCTGAAGCGGGTGTAAAATATTTTTCATTGGGCGCCTTGTCTTCGGGTATGTTGCTTTTCGGGGCATCGCTTATTTACGGCTTTACCGGATCACTTGATTTTGATGTGATTGGCAATGTTGTCGCCGAGGTTTATGGTGCGGAAAGCATTGGCTTGGTCTTTGGTTTGGTATTTTTGTTGGCCGGACTGGCCTTTAAAATTTCTGCCGTGCCATTTCATATGTGGACGCCCGATGTGTATGAGGGCGCGCCGACATCTGTGACGGCTTTCTTTGCGATTGTACCCAAAGTGGCGGCCATTGGTTTGATTATACGTGTGCTTTACGAGCCCTTTATGGGCATGAGCGAGCAATGGATGCAGGTGATTTATTTTGTCTCGGTGGCATCGATGCTGGTGGGCTCCTTCGGGGCGCTGGCGCAGGACAATATCAAGCGCTTGATGGCTTATAGCTCGATCGGCAATATGGGCTATGTTTTGATCGGTGTTTTAGCAGGTACGGCGCAAGGTGTTGCAGCTGTGAATGTGTATCTGTTTATCTATGTGATTATGACCGCTGGTGTGTTTGCGGTGATTTTATCAATGCGGCGTGATGGCATGGCGCTTGAGAAAATCAGCGATCTGGCGGGTCTATCGCGTAATGCGCCGGCGATGGCTTATGGTTTGGCGATCTTGATGTTCTCGCTGAGCGGTATTCCACCAATGGCAGGGTTCTTCGGGAAGTTTGTTGTGTTTCAGGCCGCTGTCGCGCAAGAGCTCTATGTGATTGCAACCCTTGGTTTGGTGACCTCCGTTGTGGCGGCGTATTACTATTTACGCGTGATCAAGGTCATGTTCTTTGATGAGCCAGCCGATGCATTCGATGCCAAGACGCCGTTAGCACGCAATGTGATTTTATCGCTCAGCGTGGCATTTGTCGTGCTGTTTGCGGTGAAACCCTCTGCATTGATGGCCAGTGCTGACGCCGCCGCAGCAGCGCTTTTCTAAGCCATGGATTATGCGCTAGAGATTGTTGAGAGCGCGCCTTCTACCCAAGATATGGTCAAGGATCTGGCGCGTGATGGTGCGCCGGAGGGCTCTGCCATACAAGCGCTCATGCAAACAGGGGGGCGAGGTCGTCACGGGCGCGTGTGGCAATCGCTTGAGGGGAATTTATTTCTATCATTGCTGTTACGCCCGAATGTAGCCGCCAAGGATGTCGGGTCTTTGGCGTTGGTAGCAGGTCTGGCGCTGCATAAAGCGATAGGGTTGGACGGGCTTGCGCTCAAATGGCCGAATGATTTGTTGTTGCATGGGAAAAAATGCGCTGGCTTGTTGCTGGAGACAGAATTAAAGCCGGATGGCGCAGTGGATTGGGTTGTGCTGGGGCTGGGCGTGAATATTGCCAATGCACCCGAAGAGGGAGCGGCTATTGGTGGCGATCGGGATGATTTGCGCGATCGTTTTTTATCAATTTTTGCAACCCATTATCAGGACTGGCAAAGTGCAGGCTTTTGTTCTATGAAAGAGGACTGGTTGGCGCGCGCGCATGATATGGGCGCGGCGTTGATGGTCAAGATCGGTGAGCGCCATGTAAAAGGCATCTTTGCCGGATTGGATGATACGGGTAATTTATTGCTGGATTGTGATGGACAGAAAACCACAATCGCGGCAGGCGAGATTTATATATGCTCTTAGCAATTGATATTGGAAACACAAATACGGTTTTTGCCATTTATGAGGGCGACGATCTGCGCCAAAGCTGGCGTTTGCATACGGAGGCACGGCGCTCTTGTGATGAATATGCGTCCTTTTTACATGAGGTTTTGCGTATTAATGATTTGGGTTGGGGCGATATATCTGCTGTGATTGTGGGCTCTGTCGTGCCCGATGCGGATTTGCACGTGAAGCGCTTTTGCAGCAAATATTTAAGCGCGGAGCCTTTATTTGTTACAAAAGACATCGTTGATATCGGCATCACCATCGATCGCCCCGAGGATGTCGGCGCAGATCGTTTGATCAATGCGTTGGCGGTGAAGAAGCTTTACCCGCAAGTGCAAAACCAGCCTGTCATTGTGATCGATTTCGGTACTGCCACGACCTTTGATGTGATTGATTGTGATATGAATTATGCGGGTGGGGTCATAGCACCGGGTATTCATTTATCAGTCGAGGCACTGGAGCGCGCCGCGGCAAAGCTCCCGCGTGTAGAGATTACAAAGCCGGATCGCGTGATCGGGCACTCAACTGTAGGCGCTATTCAATCGGGGATCTTTTGGGGGTATATCTCTATGATCGAGGGCATGGTTGCGCGTTTGAATGAAGAATTGGGTGCGCAGCCTTTTGTATTGGCCACCGGTGGTCTGGCCGGTCTATTTGCGGGCAGCACAGATGTGATCGAGGTTGTTGATGGTGATTTGACCCTCAAAGGGCTATTGGAGATTTATAAGCGTGCTTAAGCCTGAAACATATAATGATGGTTTGTACTTTGTGCCGCTGGGTGGTTCCGAGCAATTCGGGGTTAATCTCAATGTCTATATGGCGGGCGGGAAGATGCTGGCGATTGATTGCGGGATTGGATTCGCGGATGAACGTTTTCCGGGGATTGATTTGCTCTTGCCTGATCCGGAATTGTTGGAAGAGGCGCGTGATGATCTGGAAGGTCTGGTGATTACCCATGCGCATGAAGATCATATCGGTGCGGTGGCCTATTTGTGGGATCGTTTGAAATGCCCGATTTATACGACGCCTTTTACGGCTTGTGTGCTTGCCGATAAGTTAAAGGAGGCGGGGCTAAGGCATGTTCCCGTGCATGTGATTGAGCCGGAAGGCTCGGTTAAGCTGGGGCCGTTTCATCTGACATTTTGTCCTGTGGCGCATTCGGTGCCTGATGCGTGTGCGGTGCTGATTGAGACGCGTGAAGGACGTGTGCTGCATAGCGGAGACTGGAATTTAGACCCAAATCCTGTGGTGGGATATAAGACTGAAGGTGCGCTGTTCAAAAAGATCGCGCGTAAGGGGATTACCGCTTATGTCGGGGATTCAACCAATGCCGAAGTCTCTGGCCGTGCAGGTTCTGAAAGTGAGGTCGAGGCCGGACTTTATGAAGAGTTTATCAAATGCGAAGGGCGCATTGCGGTCACAACATTTTCATCCAATATCGGGCGTATTATATCGATTGCCCGCGCGGCGCAAAAGGCCGGGCGCAATGTTGCCGTGATCGGGCGCTCGCTTCACCGGATGATCGCAGCAGCCGTAAAATGCGGTTATATGGATGATGTGCCGGATTTTGTTGATGAAAGTGATCTCAACCTTATTCCCGATCCGCAGTTGGTGGTGATTTGCACAGGCTCCCAAGGCGAGAGCAGGGCAGCGCTGGCGCGGATGGCGCGAGGGGAGCATCGCTCTATCGGTTTCAAGAAGAGTGATACTGTTATTTTTTCTGCGCGCGCTATTCCGGGGAATGAAAAGCATATCAATGCGGTTAAAAATAACCTCAGTCATGCGGGCGTTAGAATTGTAACGCCCTCTGATAGCAAGCATATTATCCATGTTTCCGGTCATCCGTGCCGTGATGAAATTGCAGAAATGTTCCAGTGGTTAAAGCCCGATCTGGTTGTGCCAGTACATGGCGAGCGCACGCAGCTGGAGGCGCATGCGAATTTCGCGCGTAAATGCCAGATCAAGGATGTGATTGTGCCCTCGAATGGCTCGGTTATACGGCTCGCACCCAATGCAGGGGTCATTGATCATGTCCCGACAGACATATTAGCCGTGGATATGAAGCGCATCATCAAGGCCACGCATAAATCCATCGTTGCGCGGCGAAAGCTGCAATATACAGGCACAGCGCATATCTCGCTGGCTTTGGATAAACATGGAAACCTAGTGGGGGAACCTCATATCCATACCAGCGGCTTGTTCGGAGAGGGTGATCAGCCCATTGAAGATTCTTTGCGTGAGGAAATTCTGGATATCCTCGATGATATGGATGATCAAAGCATTAAGGATGATCATGCCGTATCCGAGGAGCTTCGCATTGGTGTGCGGCGTTTTTGTGATCATCTGCTCAAGATCAAACCGCTGACATCCGTGCATGTGATAAGGGTGTAAATAGGATGGAGTGGTTTTCGGGTATTGTTGTATTTGTGATTATCTGGTGGGTGGCTCTTTTTGCGGTGTTGCCTTGGGGAATTGTTCATGACGAGTCCGAGGGCACAGGCGCACCAAAAATTCCCAATCTCAAAAAGAAAATGTTGATCACAACGGGGATAACGATTGTTCTATGGATAGTTGTGTATGTCCTCATTGAGATCGAGTTTATTAGCTTCTATGATAGCGGTCAGGCAATGTTCAAGGAGGATTTTGGCTGATGCGTTTTTATATTTTATTGTTTGTATTGGCCTTGTTTTCGGCTCCTGTGGCTTTTGCGCAGGGGGTTAATGAATTTTGTGCGCGTTATGCACCAGACAAAGGCCTTGTCGCGGCAGATATTGGCGGGCAATTCGGGCAGGACATTTTGTATGTGCCTTTAACTCTTGATCTGCAAGAGGCTTTTGGTATTGCTTTTCCCGTAGGTATGGAAGGTGAGCCAAAGGTCGCCAGCTTTGATATTTATTCCGATGGGCGCGTGTTTTATGAGGGACAGGATATCAGTGTTCAAGCCAATGCCTTATGCTCTGGCGAAGAATTTGAGCCTGTCAAAAGTACAACCAGCCTGACACGTGAGCGCCGCGTGATAGAGCCCGTTGAGCAGGAAGAGCTTGAGCCTTTATCTCCTCCATCAGAACAAGAAACAAAATCCATGCAGGACATACAAATACAAGAAAATAACGCAATAGAAGGTCGATCCAATGAGTAAACAACCCCGTACAGCCATCACGCCAACACGTGAAGAAAACTTCGCGCTTTGGTATCAGGAAGTGATTAAAGCTGCTGATTTGGCAGAGAATTCTCCTGTACGAGGATGTATGATTATCAAGCCAACAGGCTATGCGATGTGGGAAAATATGCAGCGCATCTTTGATGATATGATCAAGGAACTGGGGGTGCAAAATGCCTATTTCCCGCTTCTTATTCCGCTTGAGTTTATCTCGCGCGAGGCCGAGCATATCGATGGGTTCGCCAAAGAATGTGCGGTTGTTACACATCACCGTCTGGAGAAAGCCGAGGATGGTAAAGGGCTGGTGCCTGCGGGTAAGCTTGAAGAGCCTTATGTTATCCGCCCGACCTCTGAAACCATTATTGGTGATAGCATGGCGCGGTGGGTGCAGTCTTACCGTGATTTGCCCTTGAAACTCAATCAATGGTGTAATGTGATGCGTTGGGAGATGCGGACACGTCTTTTCCTGCGTACCTCCGAATTTTTGTGGCAGGAAGGGCATAATGCTTTTGAAACGGCTGAAGGCTCCAAGGATGATCAGCGTAAAATGCTGGATGCCTATGCGGATTTTGTTGAAGGCTCTTTGGCTGTGCCGGTGATCAAGGGCGAAAAAACACCCGATGAGCGCTTTCCAGGCGCAATATCAACTATGACGATTGAAGCCATGATGCAAGACGGTAAAGCTTTGCAGGCCGGTACATCGCATGATTTGGGGCAAACATTTTCCAAATCCTGCGGGATTAAATTTCAGGGGCGTGATGGCAGTGAACAATTCGCACATACGACATCATGGGGCATCTCTACACGCTTGATCGGGGCGATGATCATGAGCCATGCCGATGATGATGGTATGATCATGCCGCCACGCATTGCCCCGCAGCAAGTTGTGATCTTACCCATTATCCGTGATGATGCGGATAGTACGAAGATTCTTGATTATGCGGCTGAAATTAAGGCGCAGCTCAAGACCGCGGGTATTCGCGCGCATGTGGATGATCGTGATATGCGCACACCGGATAAAATGTGGGGTGCGATCAAGCAAGGTGTTCCCATTCGTGTCGAGGTTGGCTTGCGCGAATTGGAAGAAGGTGTGCTGACCCATGTGCGCCGTGATTTGGGGCGCGAGAGCAAAGCAACATGTTCGGTGGCTGATTTTGTAAGCCAGGCTCCTGCTATTTTGGATGAGATTCATCATTACTTGTTTGATACAGCCAAGGAACGCATGGAAGCGCGTATTGTTGATGTCGAGAACATTGCAGCGTTGGATGATCTTTTTGCAAACGCGCATATTGGTTTTGCGCGTATGGATGTTGCATGTTTGGAGGACAAGGCGCTCGAGGCCGTCATGGATAAATATTCATTAACAACGCGCTGTATGCCTTTTGCGGATGAGGGTAAAAAAGTACTGATCGGGAAGGCTTATTAACACGTGATGTTTTCTCCCTTTGAACGAATGGTGGCTTGGCGGTATTTACGCTCGAAAAAGGCGGAAGGGTTTGTTTCTGTCATTGCCGGTTTTTCGTTTATGGGCATTATGCTGGGTGTTGCAACGCTCATTATTGTGATGAGTGTCATGAACGGCTTTCGAGCCGAGCTTTTTAGCCGCATCCTTGGTCTTAACGGGCATATGAATGTCTATGCGCTGCAGCAAGGTCCGCTCTATGATTATGATTACCTCAAAAGCCGTATTTTGCCCGTAGAGGGCATTGCGGATGTCTCGCCGATCATTGAATCCCAGGCACTGATGTCTAGCCCTGATGGTGGAGCGAGCGGTGTGATGGTGCGTGGATTACCGTGGGAAGCATTTGTGAACCGGCCTTTGCTGGCAAGTTCTGTGCTGAGTGGCCGTATTGATGATTTTACAGGCAATAAAATCGCTATCGGTCAGGTGTTGGCCAATAAGATGCGCGTGAATGTGGGTAATACAATTACCCTTACTTCGCCACAGATCAAGAGCACGCCCTTTGGGTCGATGCCACGCCAACGTTCCTATGATATTGCAATTATATTTGATGTGGGCATGTATGAATATAATAGCGGCTTTGTGTTGATGCCGCTTGATGCTGCACAGAAGTTTTTTGGAATGACAGGTTCTGTCAGTACGTTAGAGGTCTTTCTTAAAAATCCAAATGAGCTTAATCAGATGCGCGCGGCGCTCTCAACGATGCTGGAAGGGCAGGTCGGTATTTATGACTGGCGCGATCTCAATAGTTCATTTTTTAATGCGCTTCAGGTTGAGCGTAATGTGATGTTCCTGATCCTGACTCTGATTATTATTGTTGCGGCATTTAATATTATCTCCTCCATGATTATGCTGGTCAAAGACAAGGCGCACGATATTGCGATCTTACGCACCATGGGCGCAACGCGGCGCAATATGATGAAAATTTTTATGCTGACGGGGGCTAGCATCGGTATATTGGGGACGGCTTTTGGCGCGGGTCTGGGAATTGCTTTTGCGCTTAATATCGAGCGTATTCGCCAGTGGATCGAGGGGTTTACGGGAGCCGAGCTCTTTTCCGAAGAGATTTATTTTCTCTCTCAACTGCCTGCAGAGATTGATTGGCAGGAGGTTACAGCTGTGGTCGCTATGGCGCTTGTGCTGAGTGTACTGGCCACGATTTATCCGGCATGGCGCGCCGCGCGCCTCGACCCTGTGGAGGCATTGCGCTATGAATAAGCCTATAGATCCGCTTGATGAAGAGACTGTTTTAAAGCTCAAGGATATGGAGAAGACCTTCAAGCAAGGCACTCAAAAACTTAGCATTTTTAAAAATCTTTCAATGAAGGTTGATGCGGGCGAGATTGTTGCGCTGGTCGGGCAAAGTGGTGCAGGGAAATCGACGTTGTTACAACTCGCTGGTTTGCTTGATAGCCCCACGGCGGGTGAAATCACGATCAATCATCAAGTGGTGAGCAAAATGAATGACCGCGAGCGCACGCGTATTCGCCGTGACGAGATCGGCTTTGTCTATCAGTTCCACCATCTTCTACCGGAATTTAATGCGCTTGAGAATGTGGCGATGCCCCTGATTATTGCGGGCAAGAAGAAATCCGAGGCACACCCTCGTGCTGAAGAGATTTTAAAGACGCTCGGGCTCGGGCATCGTCTGACGCACCGCCCCGCGCAACTCTCGGGCGGGGAGCAGCAGCGTGTGGCCATTGCGCGTGCTTTGGTGAATGACCCGAAATTACTTTTAGCCGATGAACCAACGGGTAACCTTGATCCCAATACCTCGTCCGAGGTATTTGACCTCCTTTTGACCCAAGTACGGGAGCGCAAAATCGGCGCACTCATCGCGACGCATAATTTACGTCTGGCGGACGAGATGGATCGCACTTTGCAGCTCAGTAATGGCCGGATAGAGGTTATCTAGTTTTCTATGCGTATTCTTTGAAATGCTGCACCAGCTCTTTTAGAATGGAAACTAAATAATCTTCTTCTATTTGAATAAAGAACCATTTGTTGATTTCTTCTTGGGGGCGGTGATGCTCTCTCCAAAAGCTATAAGAAAGATATAAATTTCCATCATGCCTAAATAGTAGACTTGAGAAATTATCTGTTGTCTCTGCCCAATCCATAAACATGTGGTATGGATAAATTTTATCTTCGATATCGCCTGTATTATCGATGAAATCGAGAATTTCATTAGGAGAAATAATTTCATCGGAAGGAGGGATATCATCTTCTTCATCTTCGATGTTTTCATCTTCTACATCAGCTGTGCTGTCGATGAAATCAAGGGTTTCGCCGGGGGAGAGCCTATCAAAATAATCTTGAAAGCGATTAAGGGAGAAGTCTCTTCCCAGATCACCTTTAACAGACCAGATAAAGCTTGGAAGATAGGGGTGGCTATCCTCATAGTTAAGGTGACGGTTATTTGCCCAGATTCTGATATGGGCAATACGAGGGGCATCGCAATCATTTGGAAGAATTTCAAATGCTAGAAGTGATTTATCACCGATGAGTTTCATTATGTTGTTTTCTTATGCTATAAGAGTGATCGTGGGTTTTATTATGGTGAAAAGGTAGGCATAGATCAATGTTTGACGATCCTTTAATTCTTTGCCTGCTTCTTTTCTTTGTCTTTTCGGGTGGTTTTATTGATGCATTTGGTGGCGGTGGTGGAGCGATCATTATCCCTTCCATGCTGACATTGGGTGTGCCGCCGCATTTTGCACTGGGCACGAATACTATTTTTGCGACGGTCGGTTCATGGGGTATCATTAATTATATAAGGAATAAGGCGGTTGTTTGGTCTGCTTTGGGGCTTCTTATTGTTTTTGGAGCACTCGGTGGATGGGCAGGTGCGCGTTTTGTTGTCGCGATACCGGAAGAAACACTAGGGCAAATCTTTGCTATTCTGATGCCTGTCATGGCCTGCTTCTTATTGTTTCGGGAATTTATTATGGCTGAACGCTCTGCGTCCTATTCCGGCAATGGCTTATGGCTCAGAAAAACACTGATTGGCTTTTTCTCCGGTTTTTATAGCACTATTTTTCCACCGGGGGCGGGGGTGATTAAAGTGCTATTGCTCAAAAACTTTTTGGGGCTGGCTTATCTTCGCTCCATTGCAACAGCTAAAATTTTTGGCATGGTGATTGATTTTGTGGCTCTGGTGACTTTTGCTTTTTACGGCAAAGTGCTGTGGGGGTTGGCAGCGCTTTTGGTTGTGATTTACGGTGCCGGCAATTATGTAGGCAGCCATATTGTTTTGAATATACCGGATAAATTTATAAGGATTGCTTTGTTTGTCATTGTGATGGCTTTATCGGTTTCATTGTTTTTCAAATATTACTAAGGGATCAGTAGCATGAGCCAATCCTATGATGTCATTATTATCGGCGCGGGTGCAGCAGGGCTGATGTGTGCAATGGAGGCCGGTAAGCGCGGGCGCAGGGTAGCAGTTCTGGATCACGCCAAAAAGACAGCCGAGAAAATACGGATCTCGGGCGGGGGGCGTTGTAATTTCACCAATATTCATACAAGCCCTGCGAATTTTTTGTCTCAAAATCCGCATTTTTGTAAATCAGCGCTGAGCCGTTTTACGCCCTCTGATTTTATGGCGATGTTGGATCGGCATGGCGTGACTTATCACGAGAAAAAACTGGGGCAGATGTTTTGTGATGAAAGCGCACAGCAGGTCATTGATATGCTGTTGAAGGAATGTGCGGATGTTGGCGCGCAGGTTCTCATGGAAACGGCCGTAGAGGATATTCAAGGAGGATACCATCTCAAAACATCGCGCGGGGATATGAGCTGTGAGAGCCTTGTGATTGCCACGGGAGGGCTGTCTATTCCCAAGATCGGGGCTACTAATTTTGGCTATAAGGTTGCGCAACAATTCGGTCTGGATGTTTTAGAAACGCGTGCAGGCTTGGTGCCGCTGATGTTTCAGGCGGATATATTGGAACACTGCAAATCGCTGAGTGGCTTATCGGTCGAAGCTGAAGTGCGCTGTGCTGACACGATATTTGCCGAAGGGCTCTTATTTACGCATCGTGGGCTCAGCGGGCCCTCGATTTTGCAAATTTCCTCTTATTGGCGTGAGGGGGAGGCGTTAGAGGTCAATTTAGTGCTTCAAATCAATGTGCAGACATTTTTGAAAACCTATCAGGGAAAACAAGATGTTCCGACGGTGCTTGCGGATATAATTCCAAAGCGCCTTGCATTGGCTATTTGTGATGAGATGAAGATCAGTGGCCGCGTGGCCGAGCTTTCAGGAAAGAACATAGAGGCTTTAGCCAAGCGTATTAATGCATGGTCGGTTAAGCCTAGCGGCACGGAAGGTTATCGTACCGCCGAAGTCACCTTAGGCGGGGTGGATACGGACGCGCTATCCTCCAAAACCATGGAGGCCAAAAAGCAAAAAGGCCTCTATTTCATCGGGGAAGTTGTCGATGTCACAGGGCATCTTGGCGGCTTTAATTTCCAGTGGGCATGGGCATCGGGCTATGCCGCCGGGCAAGTGGTTTAAGTAATTATATTACATATCCAGCTTTTTATAGGTTTTTTGTAAACTATTCGTTTGACATAGCCTTTTGCAAAATGCTTTATTCATTTTCATCATTTTAAAGAAAGCTAATAACCTGTGTTTTCGTGCACGGAGTTTATGGAGAAAGGTACTGAGTAATCATGGGACAAGGTCAAGAACAAACACCGGAAATGGAACAACTCCTTAAAATGGTAGCAGAAATGGGGCTTGGGGGGGCAGCGGACGGCGATTTTGAACCAGATATGGATGGGATGGAAGAAGAGCCCGAGCTAAGTCCTGCAGAACTGGCCGCGTATAATAAGTTTTTAAATGCATTCAGTGTTTTTACAGAATCCCTTATCAATCAAGAATCAGCTGATTTTTTTCCTGCGCATTGGAATGCTCTGGGTGATGATCCATTAAAATTGCAAGCCCCAGATTATCATAAGGTGGGATTCGGTGATACGATGATTGCACTGGCGTATCTTTCAAGCCAAGATGAGGACACACCAGAGCTGGTGAAGGGCGCATATGATAGGTTATATCGGTGCTTTTATGGTGAGATGACCTCTACGGCCAATGGGCAGCTCACTTTTGTTGATCAGACGCCATCTGAGCAAGTTGATACCCATTTGCGTGGATTGCAAAAAGGCTTTAAACGGGCAGAAGATCAAGGACGAGAACTGAGATCCAGAATTGATGTTCCTAATTTTGTAAAAATTTTAATGAAAGTTGAAACCGCTATTCCTGATAGTCTCCAGCCGCCAGCCGATCAGTGGGTGCGCCTTTTGGAAAGCATTGTTAATTTATACCCGCAGGATCAGAGGGCTTATCCCCTCCACATTTTGCAGCGCATT
>JBFHFW010000010.1:0-12276 GCA_041583395.1 Alphaproteobacteria bacterium | reverse complement strand
GAGCGAATAAGATTCCTGACCACTGGAGGCCGCTGCAGACCATATACGGATGCGTTTCATGGCTGCGCGCGCGCCAAGCAGGTAAGGGACAATCGGATCTTTAAAGAGCTCGAAGGGATGCATATCGCGGAAAAACGATGTTTCATTGGTGGTCATGGCCTCCATGACATCATTCACTAGCTCTTTTGCAGGCATGGTGCGCAATTTAGCAGTGAGCGCATCAATATTATCCAGTTCCCATTTACGAACAACCGCGCCCAGACGAGATTCCAGTAAATAAGCCTTATCCGGTGTCACAGCCAGACCGGAAGTTGATTTTAAAAGATTTTTATAAACATCAAAATCTTCGGGTTTGATCGCCATTATCCACCTGTTCCTGTCTGATTTGATATGTTTAAGGTCTGCTTTTTGACCCAGGGGCCAATCTCGTCCAGCGGCAAGACCTGTGAGCAGATACCGGCTCTGGCAACAGCACCGGGCATCCCCCATACGGTACTGGTAGCCTCGTCTTGTGCGATCAAGCGTCCACCGGCTTCAATCAGGCGTTTACAGCTCTCGAGCCCGTCTGATCCCATGCCTGTGAGGATAACGCCCAGCATTTTCTTGCCGTAAATTTTCAGGGCACTATCAAACATCACATCAACGGCGGGCTTACAGAAGTTTACGGGCGGACCATCATCAAGCTGGATAATAGTTTTCATGCCCTCTGATTTAAAAATCATATGCTTGCCGCCGGGCGCAACGTAAATTTTCCCCGCTTCTAAAATCATGCCCTCTTCACCTTCTTGGGCGGGAATGCCGGTGTGGAGCTGAATATGATCAGCCATGATTTTGGTAAATGTCGCAGGCATGTGCTGGGTAATGATAATCGGGACGCGGAGATCTTTGCAGCTTTGCAAAACCTTGAACAAAGCATTGGGGCCACCTGTTGAGCTGCCAATTGCAATAATAGAAGGCGCACCCTGATAGGAATAGCGATCATCATGAAGGCCAAAGCTGCTTTTGGCAGCAAGAAGGCGTGCATGTTTTTGAGCATTGTAGTCATCTTCCGCATCGGGAAGGCGGCGATCCTGCGGGGGGATAAGGCTTTTAATCAGGTCTGTGAGGTGGGTCTGGAAGGCGGAGCCCGGTCCCACATCTTGTGCAGAGCTGGGTTTTAGTAGACACTCTACCGCGCCTAGCCTCATGGCTTTCATTGTCACATCGGCACCCTTGGCGGTCAGTGTTGAAAACATGATCACCTTGCTTTCAGGGCTGACCTCCAGAATTTTTGGAAGCGCGGTCAGGCCATCCATCACGGGCATTTCAATATCAAGAATAACAACATGCGGTTTGAGCTTTTGCGCGGATTCAACTGCAAATTCGCCGTTCATTTGTGAGCTGACAATCTTGATTTCTTCATCGGTTTTCAGCATACGGGAAAGCGCACCGCGAATAACAGCGGAATCATCGACCAGCATAACGTGGATTTGGGGTTTGGACATAAAGGCGTTTTAACTCTGTTTTGTGCAGTAAAAGTAATTCATAAGGTGCGCGGCAAGGTTATGCTGCATGATCATAATACACCAATTTGCGTGAATTTTGTTTGAATAATCTCGCTATCAAAAGGTTTCATGATATATTCGTTGGCGCCCGCCATCAGAGCTTCTTGAATTTTGCTCATATCATTTTCAGTGGTACAAAAAACAACCTTGGGCGTATCCCCGCCCGGTGTAGCGCGTAAGGCACGCAGGAATTCAATGCCGCTCATAACCGGCATATTCCAGTCCAGCAGAACCGTATCAGGCATAGCTTCGTTGCACGCATTCAGAGCCACCTGACCATCTTCGGCTTCCGAACATGTAAATCCCAATTCTTCAACAATGCGGCGTGCAACTTTGCGCACAACGCGGCTATCATCTACAACCAAACAAGTTTTCATGTGATCCTTTCTTTTGTCACATTAATAATATTCACAAAAAATCCAATGAGTTTAAATGCCCCTGATTTGACTATTGTGTGTTGATCATATCAAGCAATTTGGGGACATCCAGAACAACAAGAAGAGATCCTTCCAGCCTGTAAACGCCTAAAGAGACTTCACGCCATAAAGGGTCAAGTGTCGCGATATTATGATCAAACTTGTCCTCTTGCGGATTAAGAACATCGCCAACCTTATCAATAATCAGGCTAAAGAGTTCTTTATTATGTTCGACCACAACACTCATCTGCTTGACGGTTTTGTCAGTGATTTCAGGCATTCCTAGGCATTTGCGGACATTAATGGCTGTCACGATGCGTCCACGCAAATTTAGTGTGCCCGCAACTTCGGCTTGTGCAAGGGGGACGCGCGTCACTGTTTGTTCGCCCAAAACATCCTGAACTTGTAAAATAGGAACGCCGAATTGTTGACCGCCGATAAAAATTGTCAGAAGCTCGCGTTCGCTTTTGCTTTTATTTGAAGTCCCGGTGGTGAGTGTCTTATCGGCAACCATATTATTCCCCTCCTTGTTTTGTTTTGGATAGTGTTTGTGAGAGTGTGTTTAAAAGTGTGTCGCGATCAAATTTTGCAACATACTTATCAAAGCCGACTTCAAGGCCGCGATTGATATCTTGTGGTGTTGCATGTGATGAAAGCGCGACAAGTGGCGTATCCGTCCATGCGGGGTTTGCACGCAACGCTTCGGCGAATGCAAAGCCATCCATGTCCGGCATTTCGATATCGCTGACGATGACATCGAAGTGGGAGCCTTTTTCGCACATTTGCAGCGCTTCTTGAGCATTATCCATCGTCGTCACTTCGTAACCCGCAATGTTAAGAAGCGGTGTCAGCATGTTGCGGAAGAAGGGGCTGTCATCGACAAGTAAGACTCTGCGTTTTCCATCTGCGCTGGCTATGTCCTCACCAAAGGGCTCATCGCCATGATCTTTAAACCAACTGCCATTACCGCCGTCTAAGAAGTGCATAACATCAACAACGTCCGTGGCTTTGCCGTCAATAATGGCGCTGCCCATCAGACCGGCTTGTGTGCCAGAGAGCTGAACATCGATATATTCTTCCATGATATCAACGATCTCACCAACAATCAGACCTAAGGATTTATCTTTATCGGCAAAGACTAAGACAGGCATTTCGCCTTCTTCCTTCATCTGGATGTTTTGATCAAATGGCACAAGCGGCATCAGTTTATCGCGGTATTGCACCATCATTTGACCGCCAGAGCGCTCAATGTCGGTGCTTTTGATATTTTCCAGGCGCGCCACGAGAGACAGCGGTACTGCTTTTGGTGTGCTATCGCCTGTTTTAAAGAGTAGAAGTGATATTTTCTCACCGCGCTGATCTTTCTCGGCTGTTTCTTTTTCCTTGGCACCAAGATTATCCGCAACTTCAAGCTCGCCTGTTTGACGGGCAATGCCGTTGGGGTCCAAAATCATAATGACACTGCCATCGCCCAAAATCGTGTTGCCGGAGAATAAATCAATGTTGCGTAATATGCCGGAGACAGGCTTAACAACGATCTCCTCGGTATCAAATACGCGGTCAACAATGATGCCAAATTCGTAGTTACCGACCTGTGTGACAACAATATAGGTGTTTTCATTTGCCGCTGTGGCGGTATCAAGTGAAACAACATTGTCCTTATAAAGATCATCTGTGCCGTTATCTTCTGTTGCTTTGGCATCATCTGCCGAAGTGGTTTGCTGAGCCAATGCTTCTTGGATGTGGGCTTTGATATCGGAGATATTTTTAGGTGTTTCCGCCTTGCGCAGTTGTAGCAATTCGCCTAGCGGTACAAGCGGTAACAATTTATCGCGCAGACGGAAGACCGGTGCGCCATTAATCACTTCCACTTTGTTTTCGCCATGTTCTGACGCCATAACCAGTTCACGCACGGCAAGCTGCGGAATAGCAAAACGTTCTTCGACCGATTCGACGATTAGCGCCGATACAATTGCCAGCGTCAATGGGATTTTGATTGTAAAGGCGGAGCCTTTACCCTCTACAGATGTGAGGTCAATAGAGCCGCCGATTTTTTCAATATTGGTGCGGACAACGTCCATACCAACGCCGCGACCGGATACGGACGTTACTTTTTCTGCTGTTGAGAAACCGGCCTTGAAGATAAATTGCTGGATTTGCGGCACGGGCATTTCTTCCAGTTCTTCCGCTGTCGCAAGTCCGTTTTCAATGGCCTTTTTCTTGATCATTTCCGTCGACAGACCCTTGCCGTCATCAGAGATACGGATGATAATATGTCCGCCCTCGTGGAAGGCGTTGAGTGTGATGGTTCCGGTCTCGGGCTTTCCAACCGCTACGCGGTCTTTGGGTTTTTCAATGCCGTGGTCACCGGAATTTCTGACCATGTGGGTCAGAGGATCTTTGATAAGCTCCAGAACCTGACGGTCAAGCTCGGTGTCCTGACCGATCATTTTAAGGTCAATTTTTTTATTTAGCTCAATGCTGAGATCACGAATAATCCGTGGTAATTTCGCCCACGCCTTGCCAATGGGTTGCATGCGTGTCTTCATAACGCCTTCTTGCAGCTCCGATACAATCTGGTTGAGGCGTTGAAGTGGCGTTGTAAACTCACTATCTGTTTGAGTACGTAAAATTTGTAGAAGCTGGTTGCGTGTTAAAACAAGCTCACTGACCATTGTCATGAGGTTTTCCAACACGTCAACGCTTACGCGCAAGGTTTGATCTGATACGGATTTCCCTTGGGATTGTGTGCTGTGTTCTTCTGCATCGTCTTCCATATCCGCACTTTCCGCAGGCTTAGGTGCGGAAGAGGCCGCAGGAGCAGCTTGTGCCGCAGGGGCATCGCCTTTTTTACCATCAAGTTCGGCGCGCAGCTCTTCCGGGCTTTTGGCTTCCGCAGCTGCAAAGGCCGCTTCCAGCTCTGCCTCCGTAGCCATACCAATCGTTCCTTCTTCCGTTTCTTCTTCGATAGCTTCTATGACAGGCTCTTCAACGACCTCAACCGGTGGCTCTTCCGGCGCTTCCTCTGTGCCGCTTAGGAAAGCCGCGTCAAGCTTAGCGATAAGCTCGCTATCATCGCCGCCGGGCTCTGATCCTGTGCTTTCAATTTCACCGACGATAAATTTAATGCGATCCAGAGATTCAAAAATAAGAGAAACATATTCAGGCGTCACAGCCAGATCACCGTCACGAAAACGCCCTAAGACGTTCTCTCCGTGGTGCGCCACTTTTTCTAGGCGTGGGAGGGATAAAAATCCGCAAGTCCCTTTAATTGTATGGATAAGCCTAAAAATTTTCCCGAGCAAATCTTTGTCGTTGGGGTCTTGCTCAAGCTTAACAAGATCAAGATCAAGCTCTTCGAGCCCTTCGTTGGTTTCGGTGATAAATTCTTCAACGAGTTCATCCATGGCCGGGTTCCTTTTATAACATATGGCAGCCCCCGCCGTCCTGGAAGAGGCACTTGAGTACAATTTTAGATCTATTACGCAGTGATGATGCGAAAAGCCTTATTTAAAAGAATGCACCAATAATATTAAAGAGGCGTTACTATACTACGAAAGTATACACTAAAATTAGAGGATACTTAAGAGGATGATAATCCAAATATGCGTTTTTATCGAGGAAATTAATTCTTGCTAAAATAAATCAGCGTCTGGCCTTCGGCGCTATCATCCGCGCTGATGCTATAGCCATGATAGCCTGCCAGAAGGCCTGACATATAGGCGTGGACATATTTAGGATTCATGTTTTCTGTGCCAATACTCAGCGACAGCGCCGCATTTGTGTTATCGCGCAAACCTGCATTGTCCCCCGTGGCGGTAACAAGCGTTGATCCATCATCTTGCGCGGTGACAGATAATGTTCCACCTCTGGGGAGGCATTCAATCGCCAGCAAAATCGCGCAGGTCAGCATCTTGGCGTAAGCAGGCGTGCGCTCATCAAAGCCAAATTCATCTTTCACAACACCCAAAGGCGCGTGATAATCCCAATCCTGTTTGATTTTGCCATCTGCGCTAATCAAGGCTTCAATGGCGAGATAAACATCTTCGGGCTTGATGTGGGAATCGGCACCGCCAACGCCATAGGCAAGGCGGAAGGCCTGTAACTTCGCGGAGGCTTGATTGGCACTGAAAGCCACTAGATCAAGACCTTCTGATCCTGCATCGTCACCCATTTCTGTCATGAATTCGATACCGTTACTCACCGCGCCAATAGGGCTGATCAAATCATGGCAAATTTTCGAGGAAAGAATCTCCAAAAAGTGAATATCAATACGTTGGCCCATGTTTAAAACTCCAGTTTATATCCTAATTGTGAAACTTCATTTTGCGCCATTGCAGTGAGGCGCGCAAGCCCCTCTACGCTATTGGCCTCGGCACGCGCAACCAAAACACTTTGTGTGTTGGATGGACGGCATAACCACCACCCATCTGCGGTCGAGACACGAATGCCGTCAATATCATCAATGCTTACGCCCTCAAGATTTTGTGCCTTCATGCTCTCGAAAATGCGTGGGACAAGGTCGAATTTTTCGGTCTCATCAACCTCGAATCGCACTTCTGCGGTGGAGTGCAGCGTTGGTAAATCCGCAGTCAAGCTGGATAACCCACCATCGGCCTTACCAACTGCATTCAACAAGCGCACCGCACAATATAGCGCATCATCATAGCCGTAGTAGCCATCGGCAAAGAATATATGTCCTGAGAGTTCGCCCGCCAAAGGTGCGTTGAGTTCAGCCATTTTAGCCTTGATCAGGGAGTGCCCGGTCTTCCACATCACGCCACGTCCGCCCATGCGGTTGATCTCGTCAAACATCACTTGCGAGCATTTAACATCACCGATAATCGGCGCATCGGGATTGCGTGCCAAAACGTCGCGCGCATAAATGGTCATGAGGATATCGCAGCGCAGGATCGTGCCGTTCTCGTCAACGACGCCAATGCGGTCGCCATCGCCGTCAAAAGCAATGCCGAGATCACAATTGTGATCTGCCACAGCTTTTTGTAGATCGACCAAATTACTATCCACCGTCGGATCGGGGTGATGATTGGGGAAGGTGCCGTCAATCTCTTCATACAGCAAAATATGTTCGCCCGGCAGTTGCGCGGTGAGCATTTTTAAAACACCGCCTGCCGCACCATTGCCGTTATCCCACGCGATTTTGAGATCACGCCCGCCAACAAAATCCTGCAGCAAACGCGCAACATAATCGCTGCGAATATCATGGTTTGTCAGTGTGCCTGTGCCATGTTCAAAATCACCCGTTGCGGCAATCTGTCCTAGCTCTTGAATGGTTTCGCCATACACGCCCTCATTGAGGAGCATCATTTTAAAGCCGTTATAATCACTCGGGTTGTGGGAGCCTGTAATCATCACACCCGCATCGCGCTTTTGGCTTTTGACCGCAAAATACAGCATAGGAGAGGGGCCAAGACCAATGCTCTGCACATCCAGCCCGCAGGCCAGCAATCCATTGCTCAAAGCCTGCGCCAGATCGGGTGAAGTCTCGCGCCCGTCATAACCGACCGAGATACTCTGCCCGCCTTTGCGCTTAACATAGGTGCCAAAAGCGCGCCCCAAAGCATAGGCATCATCCGTGCTTAAATTCTTGCCGATCTGTCCGCGGATATCATATTCACGCAAAATGGTCGGGTTGAAACTGTAAGCTTCATTTGAAGCAGGATTAGGCTGCATGTGTTTTCTTCTCTGTATAGGTCTTAAGAACGTCTTGTACGCCTGCGCTAATCTCTGGATCTTCCAGTCCATAGGCAAGGTTTGCGGCAACAAAGCCAAGACGTGATCCGCAATCAAAATGCTGGCCTTCAAAGTTAAGGCCGTAAAAATCCTGTGTCTCAAGGAGTTTAGCCATCGCATCTGTGAGCTGAATCTCACCGCCAGCCCCTTTTTCAAAAGAGGAGAGATGCGTGAAGATCTCGGGCTGCAGGATATAACGTCCCACAATCGATAGCCGCGAAGGTGCAACATCAGGCGCAGGTTTTTCAACCAGCCCCTTTACTTTCGTCACGCGGCCATCTTGTTCGGCGATATCCATGATCCCGTATTTGGAGGTCTCTTCCAATGGAACCTCTTTCGCAGCCAGAATATTGCCGCCGCGTTCATTATAAAGATCAACCATTTGCGCAAGACAGCCGCGAGGATGATGGACAATATCATCAGGTAGTAAAATCGCAAAAGGCTCATCCCCCACCATTTTGTGTGCGCACCATATCGCATGTCCCAACCCCAAAGGCTTGGATTGACGGGTCAGGAACAGGCTCGCCGCATCCATGTTACTGTTTTGAACTTTTTCAAGGAAGGTTACCTTGCCGCGCGCTTTAAGCGTTTCTTCCAGCTCGTACTGAATATCGAAATGCTCTTCGAGTAATTCTTTATTGCGACCCGTGATAAAGATAAATTCTTCAATCCCTGCTTGGCGAGCCTCTTCAACCACATGCTGGATCAAAGGGCGGTCATTCACCGGCAACATTTCCTTGGGCATCGCCTTGGTGGCGGGTAAAAAGCGAGTGCCTAATCCGGCAACGGGGAAAACGGCTTTACGAACGGGCTTATGCATAGTTGTCCTTATGCGTGGTTAAAAAACTGCGGACATCCTAAAGAATCTGCCGGACTCTGGCAAGAGTCTAATCTTTATCCGTGTCGTCTTTGATTTCTTCGCCTTCAACCTCGATAATGGTCGAGACATCATCTTGCCGCGCGCGACGGTTTTTAAGGTACTTCATGCCAAAGGGCACACAAGCAGCAATCAGCGCAACCGCCGCAGGAAGACGCCCTGTAATAGCCAATATAAATGCCCCCAACCCTATGGCGATCAGCAAAATAGTGAGAACAAGAGAGCGCACCTGCGCGGCATTGGCTTGCATCAAAAATTGGTACAAAACATAACCGGCAATAAGAAGTCCAAGGACGAGGAGTAAATAAGGCATCAAAGCTCCCTTATGTTGACATAATTAAAAAATACTGTTACCTTCCTTAACTCTATAAATAAAGTCGGAGAATATCTAGGATGAAATTATGTGATACCTACGTTCGGATAATGAGGGAGAGTCTTCAATGCCTTTGTGTACCAGATGATACGCCAGATGCGTTAAAAAACATTGTGCTGGTCGGAGCAGAACCTGCCTCATTTGACTATGGTTTTTTGCATTTATTTTCAGAGCAGGAGCAAAGGTTATATGATCAGAGGCATGGTCATGATGGTCAAGAAGCTATGGCATTAGGAGCGGTCGATCAAGATAAGTTAATAAGCGCACTTCAAAGGCTTCATCGTTTATCAATTCAAGTTGCTGAAAATTTCAGCCTGTCTTTAGTGAATAAACAAAAAGAATATGGCGGTGAAAATTTTCTTGATGGCACACATAAGGCAGATCTTGTTATTACATGTGATGTTTGGGGGGCAGGAAAAGTTAGAAGTAGGGGCGCTGTAACGGTGGATGATAGGCACCATGTTCAAGGAATTTGGGCAAAGGCAGCAAAAGAATCCGGTGCAAAAGTTATCATGACAATCGATAATTACGGTGGATCTTTGGATGCGCATGCTTTTGTCGGGGAGGATTTTCCTTTCGTGAAGAGAGAGAATCAGCATGATACATTGTTTGCCAAAGACTACCCCGTGCCACCGCACTTGAAAGTAGGGGTATGGACTCCATAATAATATTTGCTCTTATTTGATGTAAGCTGTTAGTATCTTTTTATGAACGATGCAGACAAGATAAAACAGCTCCGCGCAGAAATGAAAGCGCATGGTATTGAAGCCTTTATTATCCCGCGCACGGATGAGTATCAGGCCGAGTTTTTAGCACCCTATGCCGAGCGTGTGAAATGGCTCACAAAATTTAGCGGCTCTGCAGGTCTTGCGATTGTCGCGGTTGATAAGGCCGTGGTGATGAGCGATGCGCGTTACACGATTCAGCTCAAGCAGCAGGTCGATCACAATATCTATGAAACTGCGGACATCAAAGAGGTCAAGCCATGGGATTGGCTGGAGGAAGGCACTGTTCTTGGCTATGACCCGCATCTTCATACGCTTGCCCAAATCGAAGAGTGGAAGAAAAATGGCTTAAAGCCCAAGCCCGTGCCGAATCTGATTGATCCAATTTGGGCTGATCAACCCGCCAGACCTGCCGGAAAAGTTGAATTATTTCCTGTGAGTTGCGCCGGTCGTACTCACCAAGAAAAGATTGTAGAGATTGCCGCATCTGTGGCGCAAGAAGGCGCGGACGCAGCATTGCTGACGCAGCTTGATTCAATCGCATGGCTGCTCAATATTCGGGGCTCGGATATGGATTATATTCCTGCACCACACGCCGTGGCGCTGCTTGATGCAAAGGGTGGGCATGTGCATCTATTTATGGAGCCGGGCAAGCTGACAGAGGAATTAGAGGGTGTAACGCTTCATACGCCGCAGGAGTTGCCTGAAGTGTTGGCGGAATTTAAAGGGCAAAATGTTGCGCTGGATTACGCCACCGCGCCAAGCGTGCATAAAGATGCAATCGAGGCCGCAGGCGCTATAGCTTTGGATGTTCATGATCCATGCACTTTGCCCAAGGCGATCAAAACACCTGAAGAAATTGCTTCCATTCGCAAAGCCCATATTGTCGATGGTGTGGCGATGGTACAGTTCATGAAATGGTTCGGGGAAGAAGCGCCTTCTGGAACATTGCATGAGGCGGATGTGGCTGCCGAAATTAATATTTTCCGCTCAAAACAAAAAGGTTTCCGCGGACTAAGCTTTGCAACAATCGCAGGCTTTGCCGAAAACGGTGCCATCGTCCATTATAATGGCGGGAATAACCGCATCATTGATGGCGATAATTTGCTCTTGCTGGATAGCGGTGGGCAATATCTTGATCCTAAAGAGGGTATCGCGGGCACTACGGATATTACTCGTACACTCGCCGTTGGTAACGTGCCCCAAGAAATGAAAGAGCATTTTACAACCGTTCTCAAAGGGCATATTGCGGTTGCCAATGCGCGTGTTCCGGTCGGTACAACGGGCGCAGAAATGGATGAAAAGGCGCGTCAGCCCTTGTTAGATGCAAAAATCGGTGATCCGGAATGTGGTTATGCGCATGGCACAGGTCATGGCGTGGGGTGTTATTTGCAGGTTCATGAAGATGCGGCGGGATTTTCTCCACGTAAAGCGCGGATATCTGTAGTCGAGCCGGGTATGTTTATTTCCAATGAACCCGGCTTATATGAAGAAGGCTCTCACGGTATCCGCATTGAAAGCCTTGTGTTGGCCGTTGATGGTGGCATTGATCCGGCTACGGGCAAGCCCATGATCGCATTTGAAACACTGACAGTGGCTCCATTGGATCGCAGCCTGATTATCGAGAGCATGCTCACACCGGATGAAAAAGCATGGCTGGATGCGTATCAGGAACATGTGCTCAAAACACTTTCACCGCATCTGGATGAGGCGCACCAAAAATGGCTGGCGGAGTATGTGGGGTTTAAGCCTGCACATTCCCCCAAGTTAGCTCTAGGCACGCCTAATGCGCCGTAGGGTAAGGGGTGCGTTCAGTTATTCAAATTGATTTTTTCATATTTATAATTGACTTCGATTGAGGTCAATAGTAGGTTGCCTTTTATCGCAACTAAATCGAGGTTTCTGGGCATGGGTAATAATATAAGTAAAGAGGTTTTGACAGAGGTCGTGGATAGGCTTGATGCTCTTGAAGCGAAGATAAAGGGCTGCCCTTCTGAAGAGATAGAAACATCAAATTTTGCTCCAAGACCCTCTCTTCTCTCCAGTATTGAAACTTTACGTGAAGATATAGCTATATTCGAGAATGGCGATGAGGCGCTAACCGAATCCATCGCAATTAACCTTAATGAGCGCGTTGCTATGGTTGAGCAGAGATTTGATCATAATCTGAATTTGGTGCAACATGTTCAACAATCTAAAAAGATCATGCAACAGTCAAGAAATGCCACAATCTTTGCTGGTGCAGTTGCATTATTTTCTGCGGCGGCCTTCGCTTTTGCTCTGAGTAATGCAGATCCTGCCGAGGAAAAAAGTCCTGAAGCCCCACAACAGATTACACAGCAGCAGGTTCCGGAACCTGAATAGTCCCCGTCTTTGTTTAGGTATACAATAAAAAAAGCCGCTTAATCACAGCGGCTTTATTCATTTTGTATTCCGGAACGAAATCCTAGAAACCGTCACGATCGCGACGTTTACGATCCATCTTACGAGAACGACGGATATTCTCCGCATTTTCGCGAAGCTTACGCTCCGATGGCTTTTCGTAGTGACGACGGATTTTCATCTCGCGGAACACGCCTTCACGTTG
>JBFHFW010000009.1:0-12498 GCA_041583395.1 Alphaproteobacteria bacterium | reverse complement strand
GCTGAATTGTCTGGCGGTGAATATTATGTCAAGGCGGGATTGTGGCAACGGTTCAAGGCAAAAATGGCGCGGTGGTTGATGGCATAACAGGGCAATTTGCAGCGCGTAGTGTCTGCAATATGAAAAGTTATGCAACCGGGCTATGCCCGGTTTTTTTTTACCCTGAAATCACCAAAGCGGAAAAAGCGGAAAATCATTTCAATAGCAAAATAAAACCGTTTCACTATCGGGAAATCAATCGAGGCACAACCGATGGGAAACCGAAAAGAAACCGTTTCACAATTAAAAAAAGAATTAACCGCCGAAATGCCGGGGGGTTCACCGCAATTTTCCCCGGAAAACCGCGAAAAAACCGCACCACAAAATAACCACGTCGATGCAAAACCGGCAACGGCGGCCGGTGCCGTCGGTCAGGACAACCAGCCCAAGGAAGGGAAACCGGCCGCAAAAGGTGACATCGACCCGAAACAATTTGCTCACCTGAAAGATAAAGCCGGATTTGCATTTGACCCGGAAAAACACGAAATCAAAAAAGACGGTACGCCGAAATTATCCAAAAACGGGTTGCTCTGCCGTAAACCGGGACGGCAAAAGAAACCGCAAAGCCGGGTGTTTCCAGGTGCGCAACCGTTACCCGAACAAACCGCCGAGCCGTTGCCGGGCACCGAAACCGCGCACTATCAGGCCGTCGGGGCGTTTGCTGCATCGATGCTCTTCAATGCAGGAATGATGATCGACGCCGACGAATGGCAACCGGCCGAACATGAGCGCGCCATGTTAACCGATGCGTTCGCCAATTATGCGCGCGCGCAAGGGGTCGAGGATATCCCACCTGGGCTGGCGCTGGTGATTGCGGTCGGGTCGTATGTCGGGCCGCGCATGGTGAAACAAAAAACGCGCGGCAAGCTCGGCCGGTTTATTGATAAATGGAAAAACCGCAAACAGAAAAAAGCGCCCCCGAAAGACGAAAAACCAGACGCGCCGAAAAAGGACGCGCCGCACCAATGAGTGAAGCGCATGTTTTGATTGCCGGAAAAACGATGTCTGGTAAAAGCACGCTCGCCAAACAACTGGCCGAAAGCTACAACGCGCAAGGCATTGGCGTGATGGTGCTAGACCCGATCGGCGCGCAAGATTGGCCAGCCGACTACCAAACCACCGTCGGCACGGATTTTTTGCACGCCGCGAAACAATCATGGCAATGCGCCTTGTTTATCGATGAAGCGGGCGCGGCCGTGGGCCGTTTCAATGAGCCTATGCAGTGGTGCGCAACGCAGGCGAGGCACTACGCGCACCGTTCGCACTTCATCACGCAGCGGCCAGCGCAATTAGCCGTCACCGTGCGCGATCAGTGCAGCCGTTTATTGTTGTTTGCGGTATCCGCACGCGATGCAAAAAATTTATATGAGGAATGGGGGCATGATGAAATTTTAAGTGCGCCAGAATTACCACCCGGCCAGTTCCTAGATATTGGCCGGTTTTCAAAACCGAAACTGCGATTTATTTTTTAAAGGTGAACACATGAATCCATTATTTTTAAAAGCGTTCGGCGCGTTGCTGATCGGGGCCGGGGCCGGGTTATTGCTGAAAAAACCGCAACCGGAAAAAGCGGAAAGCAAACCGGAAAAATTGCAGGCAAAGGAAACGCCGCGCGAGACTGTAAAGGACGAACCGAAACCGGCAGAGACTAAACCCGATGAAATCGACGACGATAAAAACAGCGGCCTTCACAGTGTTGACCAGCTTGATGACGTTGATGATTTGGGAGCAGATCAAAGCCCGGACGACGTTCCCGATTAACTAAATTTTGAGGATGTGAAAATGGGTTCACTGTTACCAAAAGCGTCTAACGTCAAGAATGCCGCTTGGACTATTGCGATTTTGGCGCTTGCGTACCGTTTCGGCGGCAAAGATGTGATTGAAGGCCGTTCCAAGCTGTTCGGTATTTTCTAAGATCACGCAAAAGTTAACTAGCACTGTCGGTGAGGCAGCGCGCTTCCGATTACATGGAGACTTAATACTATGGCTATGATGCCTACACGACGGATGCCCGGCTTTGAGGGTGTCGCAGCGGGTAATACCGCAACCTTACGCTGCCCGATTGGCTTGACCTATCAGCAGCTTCTAATCACGTATTCCGGTGTCACACTGGCGCAAATGGACGAAATCCGCGTGCTCGCGAATGGCGAGCCAATTATGCGTTTTACCAGTGGTACGCAGTTGGACAACATTAACCAGTATGAAGGCCGCGCAGCAGCGGCGGGTGTGCTGGTCATTGATTTTGCCCGCTATAACTTGCGTACTCGCCAAGGTGAGGAATTTACCGCACTGGGCACCGGCGACCCGAACGACCCGCAAAAGATCACCACGCTGTCTGTTGAAATTGACATCAATGCGGCGGCAACGTCACCTGCACTGTCAGCCAAAGCGGTTCAGTCCTTGCCGCGTCCGGTAGGCATGATCAAGAAAGTGCGCCAGTTCAACTACACTGTGTCAGCAACCGGTGATTTTGAAATCTCCGATTTGCCCAAGGGCGACATCATTAACAAGGTGGTGTTCGACAATCACGCCACGATTGCCAGCACAAAGCTAAAAGTCGAGCGCGATAACTTTATAGTGTTTGAACGCACCACGGCCGAGAACGAACTACTGCAAACCGATGGCGTGCGTGTACCGCAAGCCGCGCTCGCGGTGTTTGATCCGACCGAAAACGGCCACGGGGCCGAGTCGCTGGAAACAGCGGGCGTAGGTGATTTGCGCTTCACCGTGACCGCAGGCGCGACCGGATCACTGCCGGTCGTCGTGGAATATATCGCGCCACTGGAAGCGTAAGTAATAACGCGGCCGGGAAACCGGCCGCTTTTCGAGGTAAAGATTATGGCTTTAGATGGATCGGGTTCAGCAGCGGGCGGCATTGGTGGCACATTGTTCGGCATTCTTGACCGTGTGGCAGGCTATAAGCTGATTAAGGAAAACGGCTTGCCATATGTGTTAGACGGCGGGCGGCCGGTGCCGGTCATGACAACCGGCGCACCGGATAAAACCGAACAGACACCGCCGGCACCACCGGGGCAACCGTCAGCACTCGCAGGCGAAACCTTTGGCGTGAGCAATAAAACGCTCGCCATTGGTGGCGCGGTCGCGCTCGGTCTGGTGGCATTAATCGCGGTAACGCGCTAATGCCGTGGCTATTGGTTGCCGGTCTTGGGTTTTTAACCGGCGCGGGCACCACGTTTGTATTGAGTGAAACCAGTAAAAAACTGGCACTCGCCGCGCTCGCCGGTGGTGGGCTGTACTGGTACATAAAAAAGGGCAAGTAATGGCACTGGATTTATTTTCCAATTTAGGCGGCGCGGGTGGCTTTGCCTCCAATCCGATCAGCGGCGCAACCGCAGGCCCGGTGCAGGATGGTAACGATACCGTGAGCGTCACCGTTGGCGGTTTTAACCCACCGACACTCGCCACGTCAGGCGCAATGAAAACGGCCGCCGTTATTGGTTTGGCTGCAATTGCCGTAGCGATTGTCTGGACGCGAGGCCGCAAGTGATTATCGATATTCAGGGCGGCATGTCACCAGGCGAAAAAGCGTTGCTGATTATTGGCGGGCTGTTGTTTACCGGCGGCGTATTAAAGGCGCTGTTTAGATGATTCAAAAACTCACCACCTTAACCGACGACGCACGCAACGGCTTGACCGTGGCGCTAGGCGGTTACGACGCACAATACGCGCATGAGATTGAAACCGGCATAAGCGAGTGTTTTGCTATTGATAACGGGTTTTTAATTACCCGCGTCGAGCAGGCCATTGACCGCGCGCCGGAATTGGTCGCCTGTTGTGTCGAAGGTGTGCCGGTGAAACGGGTAGCGCCCTTGTTAATCAATGCCGCGTTGAACATGGGTGCCGAGTCTATCCGCGCGCATACCACGCGACCCGGTATTGGTCGCATGATGCGCCAATGGGGTGACGTGCAAAAAGAATATGTGTTTACTCTGAATTTAAAAGGCGGTCGTTATTATGGGCAGTAAATCGAACAGCTCAACCGCGAGCAACCAGACAACCAAAACCACCACCAAAACAACGCAATTAAACCTGCAAGACGTTGACGGCGTGGCCGTTGGGGGTGGCGGTAATGTAAAGGTAAACATTACCGATGGCGGCGCGGTTGCGGCCGGTTTTGATTTTGGCAGTGACGCACTTTCCACGGTCGATAATGTGATTGAAACCGGGTTTGCTTACCTGAGCGAAACGGCAGAGAACGCAGTGGATCGGGTGAGTAGTTATGCAGATAAATCCTTGCAGGAAGTATCGAATGCCACGCGCTCCGATACGGCTGAAACCTTGCAGACATTAACCAAGTATATCGCCGGGGCCGTGGCGCTCACAGCGGTTGCTTATGCGGTGATGAGGAAATAGAGAAATGGGTGATATTAATCGCACGCTAACCGCAAACGAGGGCCAGGAAGTTGCCGCCAAAGGTGGGTTTATTTTTGTGGCATCCTCAACAGGTGAAGTAGAGATTACTGTTGACGGCGAGACGGAAAAGCTAAAACAAGGCGATGCGCGCGAGTATGCGGCCGGGTTTAATGGTTTTCGGCTAACGGACGCCAGCGGGGCGGCAAATACTGTGCGGTTGGTGGTGGGCGAGGGAGTTTTTCGACGCTCGGAAGTATCCGGAAGCGTCAGCATTGATCCCGGCGGGGTATTTGATAGCGTCACCGACCAGATTATTTTTACTAGTAGCTCCACGACTATTGCAGCCAACAGTGCGCGCAAAAAACTGTTAATCAGTTCGCTCGACACTAACACCGTCATATTGCGCGTGGGAGATTCGGGTGTAGGATCAAATAACGGCATTCTGTTGCATCCGGGCGCAACCATTGAGCTGGAAACATCGGCAGAGGTGCGCGTGTATAACCCGTCAACAACAGCACTTCAGACAATTGCTTACGCGGAGATTGAAAGCTAATGCCTGTATCAATGCCACCGTCGCCGTTATTCGTAATAGAAAAGCACATTGTTTCGTCACCGGTAACAGACATTAATTTGTCAATACCGTCTGGACTGTTGCGTGTGCAATTGTATTTTGATTTTGAAGGCTATGACGCGACAACAGGCGAGCTGCATTTTTTGTCAGTCAATGCGGATGCAGCGTCAGGAAATTATTCATACGCGGCAGATCACAATGCGCCCGCGACCGCGCAGAATGATGTTCAGATAGCGAACACCATTAAATCAGGGGAAACGCTATCAGGTTATGCCGACATTGGTGCGCGTGATGGTTATGTGTCGGGTTTTATTTCGTCGCGGGGAAATGCGGCAACGGACTTTTTTAACATCACAGAATTTGTTTACAAAGGGTCTGGCGTACTGGATGAAATCAATTTTCAGGCAGACAAAGTAAACGCGGCCGGGCGTTTCGGTACGGGGTCGCGCGTGCTGGTGTTGGGGGCTCGTGAGTTTTAATCGTGCGGCAATAGCGGCCGCTGTGGTGGGTTTTGTCATTATGATTGTTAGCAAAAAAACCGCGCGGGATATTGATCTAGTTAAAAAATGGGAAGGCTTGCGCCTTGAGCCGTACCGTGACAGTGCAGGTCTTTGGACGGTCGGCTATGGTCATTTACTGCCGCAAGGCAACACGCTGAAACCGATCACGAAACAACAGGCCGACATACTGCTAGACCATGACATCGAAACCGCGCGCCGCGCGGTGTCTGATCTGGTGACAGTGCCGCTAACCCATAACCAGCGCGCCGCGCTGGTGTCGTTTGTGTTTAATGTGGGCCGGGGTAATTTTGCGAATTCAACGCTATTGCGAAAACTCAATGCGGGCGACTATGACGGGGCCGCGCGCGAGTTCGGCCGGTGGGTCTATGCCGGCGGGCGTAAAGTGGCGGGCCTTGAAAATCGCCGCTTTGATGAAATGCAAACCTTTATCGCATGATGCAGCTATTACCCATCATTGTTGAGGGTGTGAAAGCCGTGACCGGGTTAATTGCCGAGAAGGGCAAGAAAACCGCCGAGCTAACCAAAAACGCGGTCAATAGCATGGCGGGCCGGGCCGAGTGGTTGGTAGCACTGGTGTTTCTGGTGTGGGCCGCGCCGTTTATACACGGTTACATTGACGCAGATCAGGCGGGCAGGCTGGCTGACATTTACAAAGCCTATCCGCAATGGTACGTAGACGGTTTCACCGAACTGAGTTATGCGGCGGCCGGGATTGCGGTGCTAATGAAACTGGGCAGGCGGTAACGTGGAAAGTTTACTCAAAATTGATTCGATTATTCAGGCGTTGATCTTGGGCGTGATGTCATGGGCCGCCATGAATATCGAGCACATCAAGCAGACACAGTCGGATATGTTCGCCGCGCAACAGGTCAACAGCGTGGAAATTTTACACTTGAAAGACAAAGTCAACCGTTTGGAGAATTATCACCATGGCACACTTGAAACGCGCTAAACAGCGCAACCGCAAACCGGCAAAGGCAAAACAAAAGCCCGCGCCGACCGATGATAAACAACTCAATGGAGCGATCCGCTAATGGCTAAAAAACGTTTACCACCGCGTAAAAAGAACGGCCAATTCCGCAAGCGTAAGCGCCGCAAATAATCGGCATGAGCGCGGCCGGGCGGAAAAAGAAAATGCCAAAGCGCCCGGCCTTGCGGCTGGACAAGGTGCTATTGATTGTTAATAGCGACGTGGCACTGTCCGAAACCATAGCCGACTACTATGTTACTGCGCGCGGATTAAACCCGGCGCACCGGTTAACCTTTGCAGCCGGGACGGGTAACAAGTGGACAGGTACGGGCGCAGATTTTTATAGCAACGTGGTCACGACCGTGGCCGATTATATAAACGCACATGATATACGCGCGGTGATTTGTTCGGCGGGCGTGCCGGTTTACGCGCCTAAATATGATGATGATCCGGCGCAGGATTTATTGACGGCAAACACGCTAGGGCATGCGGGCGGTTGTCAGTTGCTAGGCAAAACACCCGAAGGGGGTGGCAATGCACAGCACTGGGCGCACGGATATGCCTCAGCGGGTACGGGGTGCCTGATTCAACCAACAAAATTGAATGAATGTAGGTTGGCGCGGTGGGAAATTAACCACGCGGCAGGCGGTTTAGAAGAATATCACCCAGAGGTGACACCGTGGCGCGTGTTGCGTAATCGGTGGGTGGTGCCGTTTGGGCGGTTGGGGTTGCCAAATGTGTCGGGCGCGCCAGCGGAAACCGAAAGTGAAACCAAACGCATGATTGACGACGCCATTGCATGTGAACAATACCGGGGTGTGCCCGATAAAACGGTATTGATCGGGCGGCATGATCGCGTGCGGCCAGACATTACCGCGCTGCAAGGGGAGCAGGTAAGGCGCGCCATGGCCGCGCGCGGCATTGATGTGCAGCACATGACAAACACCATCGATGCGGTATGGGATGATACTTTCCTGCCGGATACAGTGGATTATACGGATTTTATGGCGGGCAGCTTAAACCTTGATATATGGGGGTTACTCGGGTCGGCTATAATGAATGAAGCCGTGGGCGCGGCGTGGGTGAATAGTTGCACGTTTGCGCGTGGCGCGTGGTGTTATGAGTCTACCAGTGCGGGTTTTAATACAGTGATTAATGTAATCACAAACGGCGGTTGTGCCGGGTTCGGCGCGCTGTATGAACCGTGGTCAAGTGGTGTGCCGCGCATTGAGTTAGTGGGTAAGCTGTTATTGCAGGGCAAAAGCATGGCAGAAGCGTGCGCTATGGGTTGGGTTAAAGCGGGTTGGGCGGTTGATTGTTTCGGTGATCCGCTATATCGGCCGTTCGGCAAGGGGTTGCCGTACTAATCCCCGTGTACGTTTTTGATGATCGGGATCGGTGTACCGGGTGCGGGTTGCTCCTGCAAATCTAATACGAGTTGTTGCAGCCGCGCGTTTTCGGCTTTCAATTGTTGGTACGCTTGGCGCTGATAAAACGCCGCGCGAATATCACCGGGCGTGAAACCGTCGCGCCAGTGGTTAAAGTACAGTTTGCCGTCGTGGTGTAACGTCCATTCGTCCCAGTGTGAATTAATCAGGCCAAGATTAAAGCTGGCCGAAACCAAAGCCTCTAATTCAATCAATCGCGCCACATGGGCCGTGGGTCGCGTGATACCGTTGCGCCAGCGGTACACGGTACGCCGGGAGACGCGCAACCGATCGGCCGCGCCATTCATGCCGTGCTGGTTTATTAATGCCTCAAGGGCGGCCGGGTCGAAGTTATGCGCCATGGTGTTTACTCCCCCAAGTAAAAAAAATGTTGCATCAAAAAAAGCGCTTTGATATGGTTGCCGTCAGTTATCAACTAACGGGGAAAAGGATGCTAACACGCGGTTTTACATTGCAAAACACAACTTCGCATAATGTATATCGTGTTATTCCTCACTCCTTCCCTACACTCTTTCCGCTAACCTCGGGCGATTGCCCAAAAAAAGCCACTGACAACTGCCGCCAAGCGGCGCGGCCTTCGGGACAGTCTGACCGCTCTAACGCGAGCCAAAGCAAGACCTGTGCCGGGTCCACGTTTAACAGTGCTGCCAGTGTCAGTCCATGGCTGTCGCTGGCGATGCTGTGGCCGTTTTTCCATTGTTGGGCGGTTGCCGGGCTGACACCGCAGCGGCGCGCCAGCGCGCGCAAACTCCAGCTGTTGCGCTGCAAGATCGCTGACACCATGTCAGCCGTGGTGAGGCTTTTGGATCGAATCATGGCAACCCCCGTTGCGTTAATCACTGCTAGTCAGTCCCTTTATAGTCCGATTTTGTCAGTGTGTCGAATCGCTAATTTTGTTTTTTTCGCTGCAAATGGCAGCTGTTTACAAACAGTTTACAACTATTTCACCGTTTTGGGCGTGCGCCGTCTTTTCAGCTCCTCCCCCGTTGCTGGCGTGCGCCCACCTTTTTTTTCAAACCAGTACGGGAGTTAAGCAATGGGTTTTATCACGCAAAACGACGAAGGCCGAAACGTCACCGCGCAATGTGAAAACTGCCGGTTTTATGCGCGCCTGACCAGTATCGATGGCACCTGCCGCAAGTATGCGCCGCGCCCGATTCACTGGCAGGCAGACGAACCGGGGGCTACATGGCCAGAAGTGCAAAACGATGATTACTGTTACGAGTGGGAGTGTTAGGCATGCGTGATTATTACTTTTTGTTTTGGGATGGCCTTGTGCTGAGTCATAGCGGGCATTGGGTTGAAATCTTTGAAGACGTGAAGCTATTTAAGAGTGAACAGGCCGCCATGATCCACGCGCAAGGGCTGTTGCTCCGCGAACCGTGTGACGTGCTGACACTCAAGGTCGGCATCACCGGCCACGCGGGCACCTATCGCCCGAAAGTGCGGAGGGCTGCTGCGTGAACTGGTCATTAATCCTGAAAGAAGCGGCCGCCTTTGTGGTGTTTATGGTGTCGGTTGTGTTCGTGTTTTTTGTGTTGGGTGGGCAACAGGTACACGCGGAATGCGTACCCGATGGGATGGTGTTTGAGGTCGGTATCGGCGCGCATAACCCGGCCATCGATGGCCCGGAATACATCACGCAAAACCCGCTTGGCATTGCGGCCGTGCGTTATTACCACGGGCCGTTTGTGTATGCGTTAGAGCATACGTCGAGTCTGGAAGGTTTTCCAAAAGTGTTTGATAGCCCGAATGAACACGGCTACGGGGCCAATGTGTTGTCGGTGCGTTATCAGTGGCGGCCGTGATGGGTTGGTTTCATAACCACTGGCAATTGGTAGCAGCGGCGGCACTGGTCGCGCTGTTGTTTGTGTTATGAGCAAGCCAGAAAAGCTGTGCTATTCGTGCCGATGGTCGGAGTACATCGGCCACATGGTGAGCAAAGACAGTATTGCGGAGCGCGCCGGGTTGCGTTGCATTTACAGCACCAACCCGCGCCCGCGTTATCAGTATTTTTGTCCGGATGTGTCCAGTTGTGAGTATTACCAGCGAGAACCGGGGAGTGATGATGGAAAAGCATAAGCGGGAATTGAAGCGCGCATTGGAAAAAAATTGTTTTGATGTGCTGAGTATCGAGCAACGCAGAAATGGCCATATTGCCGTGACCGTGGCCACAAAGGCCGGGCCGCGTCTGGTAATGACCAGCAACACGCCGGGTTGCCCGCACGCGATTAAGAATTGCATTAGGGATTGTAGGAGGGTTGCAGGGTCATGAGAATGCGCTGTTTTTATATTGAGACAATGGGCGCGGGTTATTCGGGGGTATTGCGCTTGCCGTTAGCTCTGCCGGGATTTCTTTTGTATGTGGTTCAGCATAAAAAAATAGTGTCGGCGCGGTTGGTTGTGAATGGGCGAGTAGAGCAAGAGGGCGAGCCGTGCGCCTTTGATTATTTGGCGAAAATTCAAAAGGTGCCAGGAGTTGAGGGGCCGGAGATGTTGCGGCCGTTCGTGATTAACTTTGATGCGGCTCTTATTAATGGGGTCGTGCAGGATGCCGCGTTAGAAATCGAAACGAGCGAGCAGGCAGTAACGCGGGTCTATCAGATTTACCAAGGGGGCTATTAATGCAGCCCGAAGCGGCGCCAGCCGCGCATAGTCTTGACGGAAGTTCCAAATCTTCAACGGCCGATATTCATCACATTAATGCGCTACTCGCAGAGGCGGCCAATGAGCAGCGTGCGGAGCGTATCGAGGTCATCACACCGGCCACAGCAGAGTTGCCTACGGACGATTGCGGGCAATGGGTCAAGATCACGTGCGAGAATTGGCGCGCGATCACCAAAGACCCGGAAAGCGGCGCATTCTATACGCCAATCGAACCGGGCCGGGCGCAGTGGCGCGCGGCGATTATCACGCAAACCAAAACGCGCCAAGACCCACCGCGCCAGCATGGCGACCGTATCACCGAGCGATTAAGCCCGGCAGCCGCAAAGAAAATTGAAGACGCCGCGAAGTATCAGCACAAACTCGGCCGGGGCTTTCGCACCTTTGCAACCATCACCTTTGATGCTATGAATCGGGAATTGTTGCGCGTGTGGGATAACCGGCCACGCAGTGAAGATACCGACGACATAAAACAGCGTCCCACTATCGGCGCGCTGGTCGGCCGGTTTTTAAATCACCTGCAAATGACGCACAAGCGCGGCATTCACTTCAAAGGCCATTACCGCCGCAATGGCAAGGTAAAAACCGATAGCGAAAGCGGCGGCGAGTTTACGCCGATCAAATGGCAACCGGGTTTTACCATCAAGGGGCGCGGGCGGCCGTTCCAGTTTGTGTGGGTCGCGGAAGCGCCCACCAATGACGCGGGCGACGTAAACCCGCATGTTCACTTAATGTTTAACTGGCACGTAAAAAAGCACCAGTTTCACGCGTGGGCGCGCTGGATAGAGAAAATATGGGGCCGGGGTTTCGTGAACTTAACCCGGATCAAAAAACCCGCGAGCGCGGCGAACTACATGGCTAAGGCCGCGCGCTATCTGGTGAAGGGTGCTGACGGCGCGCAGGGCGCTATCCGGGGCAACCGTTACAACATTAGCCGCGAGGCGCGCGCACCGCGCCCGCGTTCACTGGGTCGTTACTTCGCCGGTTGGCTGAAAGATGCCATAAAAGTCGGCGCGCAAATGAAAGACGGCGCGCACCGTGCCGGGCTGTGGTTTTCAAAATACGGATTTGGAGCATCCACGAAAAAAGCATGGGGCCGTTTCTGGCAGGCGTTAAAGCGGGACGGATGGGAGTTCCAACACGCGCCGCCTGATCTACACATGACCGAATTTCATAACGCCGGGATCAGGAAAGCGGCGCGCATTGACCGTTATCAGAGTTTGTTAAATCACAGCGCCGCAATGGACGGTTATCTCGATGCCTTGCGGCTGGATACCTTTTTTGAACAGCATGAGCCTGTTGTGTGTCATTAACATGGGGATCATTAAACGATGGCTATTTCGGCGCAAGTTAAAGCGGCTGATCCGTGGGCGCAGTTTTGCGGTGTCCGTGGGCGTACTCATCGGGGTTTGGTTATGCCGGTAATACGTGCAACGGCCGACGATGTGCGCGGGGTGCGCCTGTTGTTGGGCGAGTCGCAAAAGGAATTTTTGGCGCGTTTCAGTGTGACCAGTACCCGATGTATCCGGTACTGGGAAACATGGGGCGTGTGTTTTCACCGTGAAAACTGGCTGGCGTGGCGCGAGGCGTGCCGGGCCGCTTGTCAATCAATGAGGGCAAATAATGAATGCGGATAATGTAAAAATTGAAGTCATGGATGGCGGCGAAGTGGTATCCATTTTTACGCTGGATGATTTGGTTGATGTGTCGTGTGGATTGCAGGCCGACCATGTGCGCGTGTCGGCATTGGCCGGGGCGATTATGTTCGACGCTGAATTGTCTGGCGGTGAATATTATGTCAAGGCGGGATTGTGGCAACGGTTCAAGGCAAAAATGGCGCGGTGGTTGATGGCATAACAGGGCAATTTGCAGCGCGTAGTGTCTGCAATATGAAAAGTTATGCAACCGGGC
>JBFHFW010000008.1:0-13267 GCA_041583395.1 Alphaproteobacteria bacterium | reverse complement strand
CTATTGAGCGGATTTATTTATGCGATGGGGAATATCTCCATGTATTATGCGATTAAATATATCGGGTTGAGCGAGACAATTATTTTTATGTTTTTAGGCCCTGCGGTGATGTACACGGCCAGCGCTTGTATATTGAAGGAAAAGGTGTGTCGTCGCCATGTCCTCACAAGTTGTTTTATTGTGTGCTTGGTCGTTATAACGCAAATCCTGTAAAAATACATTGCTTGCAAGCAGGAAGTGCGTTACATACATGTCCTCAAATGTGGTAACGGAACGTGGCGCAGCCTGGTAGCGCACTTGCATGGGGTGCAAGGGGTCGGAGGTTCAAATCCTCTCGTTCCGACCATTTAAACTTGTTGTATATCAACGGTTTCAAGCTGTAACCAGAACTTCCATAAAATCATAAAAATAGCCTGTCCACAGTATATCCACACTGGAGGATTAAATGGCTACTATACGGAAGTTAAAAAGCGGCAAGTTTGAAGCACAGGTTAGGCGTAAAGGTTATGCACCTGTTAGCCGCACATTTCACAAGAAATCAGACGCAGAGGAATGGGCGCGTCATACCGAGGTTAAAGCGGATCGTGGGGAGTTGCACACGCCCGTTAAGGTTCTAGCGCAATACATGGTTAAAGACGTGCTGGAGCGTTACAGGGATGAAATTACAGTAAAGAAGCGTAGTGCAGACACGGAAACCTATATTCTGGATGCGTTCATGCGTGAACCGATTGCCAAGCTGTCATTGGCACAGATAACCTCAGCACATTTCAGTACCTATCGAGATAAACGCCTCAAGCGTGTAAAGGCTGGAACGGTGAACCGTGAGTTATCCATTATCAAACACGCCTTTGATATAGCCGAGCGTGAATGGGACATACCGCTTAGGAATAACCCGTTAGGCAAGATTAAGAAGATGAAGGTGAATAATGCCCGTTCCCGCCGTGTGAGTGCGGAGGAGTATGATTTACTCTGTGAGGCGGCGCAGGATAGCCGTAATCCCTTTGCATTGCTCCTGATACGCTTTGCCATCGCCACAGGGATGCGGAGAGGTGAGATATTAAAGCTACGTTGGGATGAGATAGATTATGAGTCTAGAACGCTGCATATCCCCGTGACAAAGAACGGTCATGCACGGACTATCCCGTTATCTGGCGAGGCTTTGGCTGTTCTTGACGAAATACAGGGCATGAAGGATATGGATGATACGCTGGCTTTTCCTCTGAGCGATAATGCCGCCAAGCTCGTCTGGCAAAGGCTATTGAGGCGCACAGGCATAGAAGACCTGCATTTCCACGATCTACGCCATGAGGCAATCAGCCGCTTCTTTGAATATGGACTATCTGTTCCAGAGGTGGCGTTAATATCAGGTCATAGAGATTTTCGTATGCTGTTCCGATATACGCATCTAAAAGCGGAAGATGTGGCTGCAAAGTTATCTTAGTGATTTAATGACCTCTATTTGGAATCTGGAGAGTCACTGGAGTCAATGAAATGGTTTTTCCTTATCACCCTAGCGGAGATAGCTCAAAACCTCTCAGCGATTCTTAAAATGGGAAATATATAATCTATGTATTTGAGCGGGGTATCTATCTTTTCTTCATATAACATAGATTGACCAATCAGGGCTATTACCGTAGCTTTGGTGCTAGAGCTTTAATTGTGAAGCTTCGAGGTGTCGTAACCTCTCCAAGACGGGTAATAGCATCAGCCCGTTACCAGTGATGCTGCTTTCTCGTATGTCGAGGAGGCAGCGAAATACAATACGGTGAAAGCTGGAATACGCTGCACCGTTCTTGGACGGTTACGAACTCCTCGGCTCAGAGCAACTTAGCTCCGAGCCGTTTTCGTTTAACAAAAGGAGTCTGCTCATGCGTTGCCATTTCATTTTATTAACTGCTCTAGCTGTAGTTTGTTTCTTTCCTCACTATTCATGGGCTGATACCGTATCGGATGATGAAGCATTTAATGAGCGTGTTTGGCAGCTAAGGATCACTAACCATGTCGTTATAGGTAAGCAAAAGTCTATGATTGATTTTGCCGCATGGTGCAAAGTCGAGAGCCAAAAAGATCACGCCAATGGTAAGCCTTGTGAAATTTTATCCCGAGAGGGTGTAAGTGCAGAAGGTGCGTTGATGGATTCCATTCCGATTACTAAAGCAATCGTAGAGCGTTTAAAAACGATGTCCGACAGTGAGGTTAATCAGGATCATATTCGTGCTTTTGAAAAGCAGCTTGAGGAGATGGAAAGTATGCCCACTCCATTACATGACCTTGCTCAAAAAGCCTATAAACGCATGGGTGCTAATAAATAGTATAACCTATTGATATATAATAGCTTTATTGATATTTCTTTGTATACGATACTTGATGTACCGAATATATCTTTAAGTTATTGATTTTATTATTAAAATCTATTATGAGTCCTTTATAGTAGGAAAGGCGTTAGATTTTTATCTAATCGGAAGTATGAAAGTATATAAATCGGAATAGTATTAGATGGTCTAATATCTGTTTAAGAACCAATTATATTAATTGGAATATATATAGATTATATAACTTATATAATAATCTGGTTATCATAATTAGTAATAATCAGTAGTTATCTATAGATATAACTATAAGATAATATCTTATTATCTATACTCAACTCTAAATAACAAATTGAAACAATGTACTATCAACATTATGTTTGATGGTGATCCATGCAATTATAGATAATTAAGTTAGTAGCTAATGCCGAATGAAATTAAATTACAGTTTGTAAACTCTCACCTATCAATCAAAGCGTTTGAGGAAGTTACCTTACCAGAGTTATCTGTAATATGCGGACCGAATGGAAGTGGTAAGACGCAGTTACTACAAGCAATACATGCAAAATCAATAAAAGTTACTGATACAGCAGGTGGAGAGTTATCTACCAAGATATTCCAGAGCACTCCTAAACTAGTGGCAAGCCATGTAACACATGCGGCACTTCAAGAAATACAAAACGCCGCTTTAGATACACAGGGCTTAATATCTGATCTTGAAAGTTGTTTATCTACAGGAGTGAACGCGAATGTTTATGATGGGGTGCATTGGGTTCGTTTAGACAGAGATCATCTTATTCCGGCCATTATTTCTTTGTTATCTCGAGGTCAGGGATTGCAGTTTACTGGAGGTGACAAGGCTAGGCTGAATAAAATTATTCAGCACGAACACCAAGGACAAACGCGAAATCGATGGGAAGGTTTTAAAAAATTTGTTCCAGTCAAGGCACTCACATCTCTTACAAGTTTTGATGAGGCTAGTCTTAAGGAGGCAGTGTACGACTTTGTGCAATATCAAACTTTTATGGAAGTTGATGTTTCGATCGTTTTTTATCGATATTTTGAAGAAGCACAAAATAACGCATATAGAAAAGCAAGTGGCGGAACGTTTTTTACCGCAGAAGAATTTATAGATAAGTTTGGTAATCCTCCGTGGGATGAAGTAAACGCGCTTTTAAAATTTTATGGTTTTCAGCATCAGGTGTTGCCACCGAGTGTGGACAATGATCCTAGAGCGACAAACGGATATACTGCTCGTTTTATCAATAACAACGATGAGATTATAAATGTCGATCAATTATCTTCTGGAGAAAAAGTAATAATCGCGCTTCTACTTTCAGCATATGCAGCACGACAGAAGGAGAACAACATTTTTCATGTAGATGCCCCAGAAGTGATACTGTTCGATGAACTAGACGCCCACTTGCACCCAAGCATGACAAGAATGATGTTTGATGTGTTACAGAATAGCATAGTTAAAACCTTATCCAGCCGCGTTATCATTACTACACACTCGCCTAGTACGGTTGCTCTTGCGCCGGAGAAGTCCATATACAGGCTTAACCCGCACCCCACTCACCAGCTTAAGCAGGTAAGTAGAGCTGCAGCCTCTCGCGATCTATCCGATGGTTTCATCCAGTTAATGGACGGCTCTCAGGTGGTTATTGTTGAGGGCAAGGATGATCCGCTTTTCTATCGCGCTATTGAACGTGCATTACGCTCTAATAATTGCTTGCCCACCACGCCGACTTTACACTTTGTACCCGCCAGTAAGACAAATGACCCGTCAAGTGGTGGCGGGGCAACTGCTGCGGAAGATTGGGCAAACAAGCTAAATGAAGCGCAGCTTCCTAATGTTCATGCTTTGCTTGATAATGACGGTGTGCGTTCTAGTAATGGGGCAATTAAGGTTCTACAAGGACGTTACGCTATTGAAAATTTTATACTTGATCCATTATCGCTTGCTGTAGCACTGATAACTGATCAACGCCTTGCACAGGTAGATGCTGACCTTGGAACGAAATTCCCTCAGGTCTCTAGTATTGCCTCTGCTAGTCAGTCCGATTTACAAGAATTAGTAGATAAGATCACGGCTTATATTGAAGCGAATACGCCTAGCCTAACAGCAGGAAATACTGTGTCCGTGGTATATGGCTTAGGAAAGACGATCAATGTACCAGAATGGCTAGGTTTGACGCGCGGTAAGGATTTAGTAGGGCATATAAGAGAAGCATTTAAACAAATTGATCGAAGCTATATTATTACTCGGAAGGATGCAGGGGAATACGACCTAGAGCTGGGCTACTTGCTCAAGCTATGGTCTCAGCATCCAACATTATTCCCAAGCGATCTAGCCACAACCTTAGAAGCGTTACAGCCATAGACATGAACAACATCTCTGATCACAATAATGATGAAGCTAGTGCAATAATCAGACCTCGGTTAATAGATCATTACGGAATTTTAGGGGCGCAAAATAAATTTGATTTTGCAATCCCTTTCCTGCACGAAGATATTCCGCTTTATGTTGATCCGTTCTTAATGTGGAAGTCTCCTTCTCAGCAGGATCAGTCACTACATGACACTCTTATCAATGCCTTTAATGCGTTCGGTCGTGAAGCAAATTCAGGGGGCATGTCTCAGTGTGTTGAGCGGCTATGCCGTATTTCGGAGTGTAATGAGGTTGGGCTGGGCAATTCTGCCAGCCGAACAGGAAAGAGAATTGGTAAAGAGAAGGCATTGGAAATACTTGGCTTATTTGAGAGGTTGCCTCACTATGCCAAATCAGAATGTCACCATATTGAAGAAACGCAGTTATACATTGACGGTATTTCTAAAGACAGGATTAGTGATTTAGCATGTAATTTTCTAAAGTCGTTCCTGATTGATTTTACAATCGACCAATGCGAGAGAGCGGGTATTCCTCTACAAGACGTTACAGTTTCAGATGTGTATTCCGTCAGAGATAGAAAGTTTATTGATGATTATAAAGCGAAGCTGCCCTGTCATCCTGAAACTGGAGATAATTTAATCTTTGTTCCTAAGCGTTGGCTTAGGTATGTCCCTTGGATTAACTATGAAGATTACTTCAAGCATCATTGCCCACAAGATGATATTGCCCATGAAGGTGAGGAATTAAATCACGTTCAGGTATTACAATATAATGTTAATAACTACGGGGTTGTTGATGCCTATATAAAGGAAAAAGAAAGGACATTTGAAGACTGTTTTAATGATCCTTTGTTTTCGCAAATACCAATACTTTCTGCCAAAAGACATTTGACTGCCTTAAAGAAACTTCCATCTGGCAAAGAAGACAATGCAGATAAAGAGTATGAGAGAATTTTGGAGCTGTTGCTTCCTTCGCTTTTATACCCTCACTTGGATTTTGCGACTGCCCAAAGCCGAACCATTAGTGGCAGCAGTATCCGCGATCTTATCTTCTACAATAACCGTGATTACCCTTTTTTGGATGAGCTAAATAACGATTATCAATCTAGACAAATCACGTTTGAGTTAAAAAATGTAAAAACTGTAGAAAGAGAGCATGTCGATCAACTAAATAGATATTTAACTCCCGGCTTAGGTCACTTTGGAGTTATTGTTACACGGAATGAATTAAGTAAAGCTAGGATGCAGCAGACTGTGGACTTATGGTCTGGGCAAAGAAAAGCTATTATTGCCCTAACGGATTTAGATATTGATATGATGGTGCAAGTTTTTGAAAGCAAGCAACGCTTGCCAATTGAAGTGGTTAAAAAGAAGTATTTTGAGTTTAGGCAAAAGTGCCCTGTGTAGGAGATAAACATGAAGAAAAAAGAAATGGAACAGTTGGAGCGTTGTTCAAGCCAAATTGAGGCTTTGCATAAAGAGATATCGTTACTTTCCAAGAAGTCGCCGAATGATGCCGTAAGTCCCTTTAAGTTGAGATTTATTAATTCAACTCTACAGGAAGCAAATGAAATTTTAGAGGACAGGCTAAAACCTTTTAAAGACTTTACCCTGTTTGAAGATGAAGCTGCGCCTACAACGAGTGATGTTGTCTTTATGTTGGCGCAGTATTCAGAATCGCTTGAGCTTTATCGATCGGAAAATATAAAGCCCATGATGGGGGCGTATTGGCGATATGACCTAGAAGACCCTGATACGGATGAAGAGGGTAAAAAAGTTGTTGTTAAAACTCGTCCCCCAGCATCATTAACAAAAAAGGTTTAGTATAGATGTCTGAAAAATTAAAACCTACCTCAAGAGATGCGGCAAATTCTTACGACACAACAATTCATGTTTTTGAATCTTTGTTTAGGGAAATAAAGGAAATAAGCAAAAAGAAACCGGATATAGTCGTTAGTGCTTTTAAGGTGAAGCAGGTAAATCGGCTTTTGGTAGATATTAAGCGATTTTTAGAAGACAGTCCTGAAGGCAAATATCTCGATTTACTGGAAGAAGAGGCATTGCCTCAAGCCTCTGATGTGGTGGTGGTGATGTCTCAATATGAAGGCGCGTTAAAAGCTTTTAGAGAAAGACATTACGGTTATTACCGTAGTGAGCATCAATGGGTTGTCACTGAATAAAAATCCGACATATTTTTTCGTAGGGGTGTTCAATATAGTTGGGCATAGTTAAGTCCCCGTTGGGGGAACGGCCTCATGCTCATCCACACTCTGTCCACACTAACCACGATTATTTGCTTGCGGATGCTATAACCCCATTTTATAATGGTTCTAATAACAGGCTGTTTTTAATAGGTTTTTAGCGCAGTCTGGTACAGCCGAGTGCAACGAGGCGCATCAGCGCACTTGCATGGGGTGCAAGGGGTCGGAGGTTCAAATCCTCTCGTTCCGACCATCTTCTCTAAAATACAAATAGTATCAAATAGTTATTTAATATCAGCACTTTAAAATTGCTTGTGTGCCACAGGGGTGGTACACACGAGGGATGGAAAGAGTGTCTGGACATACGAATCTATACCGCAGAAATGCCACTTATTATTTCCGTGCGCGGGTGCCTAAAGACATTGCGTCTCACTACGGGAAAGCTGAAGAAAAGTTTTCATTGGGCACTAAAGAATACCATGAGGCTGTCAAACGTGTTCGCTTAAAGGCCGCTGAGGTGGAGCGTAAGTTCGCTGATTGTCGCCGCGTCATAGAGCTGCAATCCGTTCCGCTTAAAGATCGTGTGACGGATGCCTTCTTAGAGGAAACGCGTAATGAGATTTACCGCCGCCTTCTTGCAGATGACGATACGATTAAGATCATGGGGGTGCCTCTTGGCGATGAAGAGGTGTTACACTTTGCTTCTCATAAAGAGACTTACAAAGCCAGTATTGATAGTAGTTTGGAGTACACACGGGCAGATTACGCTTCCGCAAATTTAGAGCCGTATGTGAATAAAGCTCTTAGATGGCTGGGTGTTAGTACCAATCAGAAGGATGTGCCAGAGGTGCGGAGGCTCGCTCGCGTGATGCAAGAGGCGTTTTTAGAGGCACAGGAGGCCATACAGAAGCGCAACGAAGGACAACTTGTAAGAACGCCAGAGAAATCTAAGGAGGCTCCTAGCGAGTCTGAATTGTCTTTAAATGGTGTGCTTCTCTCTGAGGTGGTTGATAAGTGGGTGGCTGATAAATCCAGAGTGTCGTGGAAGAAGCGAACAGCCCAAGATCACAAACACGCCACTTCTATGTTTATAGAGTTGCACGGTGATCGGTCTTTCAATAGTTATTCGAAATCTGACGCGGTGGCCTTCAAAGAGTTTCTGGTGACCTTCCCAGCGAACTGGACGAAGAATAAACAGCTTAGAGACCTTAGCTTATTAGAGGTGACTGACAAGGCGCATAAGCTTGGTATTGCTCCGATGAGTGCTACAAACGCAAAGAAGATGTTCCAGTATTTGAGTGAGCTGTGGGGGTGGATGTTTGCTCATTATGATGAAGTTGAGAGAAATATCTTTGACGGTATTACGGTAGAGGTTCACAGCGTTAAGCGTAATGAGCGTAACCCCTTCACCATAGAGGAATTAAATGCCATCTTTTCTGCTCCTATCTTTAAGGGCTGTCAATCGGAGAGCCGCTGGAAGAACGCTGGTGATTTTTCGATGAAAGACACGGCTAAATTCTGGGTGCCACTTATTGGCTTGTAGGCATATGCATAGGTGACAAAATGGTGTGTATAAGAACGTAATTTTTAATTTAGATCAGTGTGCAAATTCTAAAGTTAAAGTGGGGATGATAGAGGATGTTATGAGAACGTGGCCATCCGCTGAATTATTTCTACTTCTTCCTATAACTTCCTTTCTAACCTACCTTTCTGCAGATCGTGCAAAAAATAAGGCTCAATTTATATCACCAGAACTTGAGAATGCGGCATATGCAATACTCACCGCTGAAGAAAGTAGTCAGATAATAAATAAAAAAGAATGGCTTGGCGCTATAGAGAAATTGGTTTTTGAGCGTTTGAAAAGGTGCGCTCCTTTTGTTAGTCCTTTTTGTATCAATAATCCCAACGGTTGGAGATTTTGGCTGACTCACTTTGCTAATAATTATAGGGCTAGACAGGTTTATAATGACGTTCTGCATGAAAATAGTACATCTCAAGCCCACTTTGGGCGTGCTGGCCTGAGTATGTTGGCTTTTGATGAGAGAGAAGAGGGATCGTTATATCTCTTTGACGAGGAAGGGCGCGAACATGCTCGGGAGCAATTATATAAGGATATTCCAAAGTTGGTCTCTAGGCACGGTGGACTACGCAGAGGTGAAAGAGATACTGCGTAATCACTTCTCTGAGGTACTGGAGCGTATGAAGCGTGCTATCGACAAGGATGGAGCGTTATCCATGGAGTGTGTGGAGGCTTTTAGTAGGCTAAAGGCCGATGCCGAGTATGCAATAGAACGGAATCAGGACGAATTTCATGAACATTTGTTCATGGATGCGAATATACCAGAAGAGCTTAGTCTCGATAAGGCGTTACAGCCTATCGCGGCACGTAACGGCATCTCATTAGATCAGGGCAGTAAGGAGCGCACAGCCCTGCGCCGTGAGTATAAACACGCCTTGAATGGCTATATTGAGGCGTTACTGGCTTATAACGAGAGCGAGGGATATTACGATTATTCTATGCCTATTTCAGGTAAAGTCCTAAGTCGAGCAAACCTAACAGAACGGAAGTTAGGGAATGCCATATCCGGTGCCAGTGTGCCGGAATTAATTTCCTATATCAACGCCAAAAACAGGATTATAGTTGGGTGGTAGTAATTTCTCAAATACGTCTTACATCTCATCACTCATGCCTTCAAGTCGGGCTATTATAGAGATCTCTAAAGTTATTGTACCTCAGGCGGGGGCAGAAGATCGCTCTTGCGTTGCATAACATTTAAAATCCCGGTTTTTTTATTGAAGCAGCTGTGCTTTGTTTATTCGGGGCGCAGCTTTTTCTTGCCTTTTAGCTTATGCGGCTGTAATGGTAGCTATCGTTATCAAAAGAGGTTGAAATCTTCATGGAAAAGCGTCGTAAGGCCGTGTTGTTGGCGGTTATTCTTTCTGAAACATCGCACCTGTTTTGCTGTGTTTTGCCTACTATTTTTAGCGTTCTTTCCCTGTTTGTCGGTATCGGGATGATTTCTGTGATGCCTGCGCCTTTAAGTGCTATGCATGCGATTCTTCATGCGTGGGAGCTTCCTATTATTTCTCTGTCCGGTTTAATTCTTGCTTTGGGGTGGGGAATTGATATCCATAGCCGCAAAGTGGATTGCCATGATACAGGATGCCACCATCCGCCTTGTGATGTGCGCAAAGATAAGGCTCATCTTGTTTTAAAGCTTGCCACCGTGCTGTTTCTAGCAAATGTGATGGTCTATACCGTTTTGCATCAGGGGATGGGTGTTGGGCAGCCTGCTGCTGTGGAGCAAGTTGATCATCATAATGGCCATGACCATTAATGACCTGAATCAAAATTTTAACTTATTGCCCGATCTATTTGTTATTTCACGGTAAAAGCAGCTTTCTCTTCCGGTGTGACACGCGCGATTTGAGGCAACTTCGACTTTTGCTAAAATAACGTCTTGATCACAATCTGTGTGGAGTGAAATAACTTTTTGGATATCGCCGGATGTTGCGCCCTTGTGCCAGAGCTCTTTGCGGGAACGCGACCAGTAATGCATTTCGCTTGTCTCACGTGTTTTGTCGAGCGCTTCTTTGTTCATAAAGGCAAACATCAGAACCTCGCCACTCTCGGCATTTTGTGTGATGCAAGGGATCAGGCCATGATCATCAAAGCGCGGGGTAAAATCAGTGCCTTCTTCAAGCTCTTGCTTCGTCATGTTTTATTCCCCCTCACGCAGATCTTTAAGCTTGCGTTCAAAGGCATCCCACATTTTGGCCTCAAGGCGCTCGCCCCCCTCAAGGCCATTAAGGGCATTAATTTCCTGCAAACAGGTCGGGGAGGTGACATTGATCTCGGTCAGGTAATCGCCGATGACATCAATGCCGGTGAAGGTCAGATTTTCTTCCTGCAGAGTAGGTGCCAAACGCGCGCAAATTTCCAGATCACGGGGGGTGAGTTCGGTTTTTACGCCTGATCCTCCGGCATGCAGGTTGGCACGGATTTCATCATCGGCTGGCACGCGCATAACGGCGCCTGCGGGCTCTCCATCGATCAGGATAATGCGCTTATCACCGGAGGCCACGGCGGGCAGAAAAGCCTGTATCATCAGGGGCTCACGGTATTTCTCGAACAACACTTCCAGCAAGACATTGAAATTATCGCCATCGGGGCGCACGCGGAAGACTTCCGCACCGCCATTGCCGTGTAGGGGTTTAATGATGATGTCTTCATGTTCGTCCCTAAAGGCCTTGATACGTTTTACATCGCGGCTAATGAGGGTTGGGGGCATCAGGTCGGAAAAATGCGTCACCAGCAGTTTTTCCGGAGCATTGCGCACGGATACGGGGTCATTCATCACCAAAGTCGTGTCCATTACATGCTCAAGCAAGTGCGTGGCGGTGATATAGGCGATATCAAAGGGGGGATCCTGACGCATCAAAATCACATCCATGGTCGAGAGATCCGTGTCTTTCGGTGTGCCTAAAGTAAAATGATTGCCTTGCTCGCGTCTCACTTGCAGAGATTGGAGGGGCGCTGTAAGTGTGCCGTTTTCCAAACTTAAATCATGTGCTTGATAATAGTAAATGTCATAGCCGCGGCTCTGAGCCTCCAGCGCCAGCACGAATGTGCTATCGGCATTGATGTCTATATTTTCTATGGCATCCATCTGGATGGCGACTTTTAGCGGCATTACTCTGGGCTTCCTGTTGCTTTTTGTTGTGTGATGCGTTAACTCTCAGGTTCAATATAAAGAAGATGATGAAAAATAAAACATGTCATTTAAAGACCTCGGGCTAAATCCAGACATTATGAAGGCCATTGATGAATGTGGCTATACTGAACCTACACCTATTCAGGCGCAGGCGATTCCGCATATTTTGATGGCGCGGGATGTTGTGGGCTTGGCGCAAACGGGCACAGGCAAGACGGCGAGTTTTACCTTGCCGATGATTGAAATTCTGGCGGGTGGGCGTGCGAAGGCGCGCATGCCGCGCTCTCTTATCCTTTCGCCAACGCGTGAGTTGGCCGCGCAGATTGCCGAGAATTTTGATGAGTACGGGAAATATACATCGCTGAGCCATGCTTTATTGGTAGGTGGTGTGTCCATGGATAAGCAAATCCAGAAGCTGGAGCGCGGTGTTGATGTGTTGATCGCCACGCCCGGGCGCTTGCTGGACTTGTTCGAGCGCGGGAAAATCTTGCTCAATGATATCAAGATTTTGGTGATTGATGAAGCTGACCGGATGCTGGATATGGGCTTTATTCCCGATATCGAGAAAATCGTGAAGCGGCTTCCGCCTATGCGGCAAACATTGCTGTTTTCAGCAACGATGCCGCCACCGATTGCAAAACTAACAAAGAGTTTCATGAGTAATCCGCGTGAGGTCTCTGTGGCAGCACCTGCGTCCACTTCCGCGAATGTGGAGGCTTTTGTGGTGCATGTTGCACCCAAGGACAAAGACTGGACGCTGCTCAATCTTATTCGTGATGAAAAAGCTGAGAGCGCCTTTATCTTTTGTAACCGTAAGCGCGATATCGATGGGCTATGCAAGTTTTTAAAAGCCAAGGGCTTGGATGCCAAGGCTTTGCATGGCGATATGGATCAGAAAAACCGTACCGAGACATTGGATTTGCTAAAGGCAGGTAAGGTGCGTTTCCTTGTGTGTTCGGATGTGGCGGGGCGCGGGATTGATGTCGATAATATCTCCCATGTCTTTAACTATGATGTGCCGATGAATGCCGATGACTATGTGCACCGCATTGGACGCACAGGCCGTGCGGGGAATAAAGGGCGTGCCTTTATGCTTGTGACCAAGCGTGAAGAGACGTATCTGGAGGCGATTGAAACCTTAATCAAGAAGAAGATTACTGTTTTTGAAATAGGTGGAGGGCGTAAGTCAGGTACGGATGAGCGTGCGGAAAAGCCAAAGCCTAAGGCTGTGGTTAAAAAAAGGCCGCGTGAAAAAGAAAGCGGTGACACCGATTCACAACAGGGTTTTGGTGGCGATGTGCCGGACTTTTTCAAGTAAGACTTGCGCCGAATCTTAAATTTGTGCAAGCTTTCAGGCGATTATGTCCGATTAGACCTGTTCAGGTTATTTTTCTTGAAGTTTATACAATGAATTCCTCTAAAGTTTTTCTTGCCCTATTTTGCAGCACTATACTTTGTCTTAATGTGCAATCTGTTTTTGCTGCAGTGGATGGGGCGGCTCCGAATGCTCCGGTTAAAAAGGAAAAGACGCCGGTTGATTTACAGGCCGATAAGCTGTCTCATGATTCTAAAAATAAAATTTTAAAGGCTTCGGGTTCCGTTATCTTGCAGCAAGACGGACGGACTTTGCGTGCGGATGAAGTCACATACG